>DMNE01000320.1 GCA_003453735.1 Nitrospiraceae bacterium
GCGGTCCATACTCTTCCAAAATTTTGCGCTGCATGATGCTGCTCTCAATGGCCAACATCCCTTCCAGCAGATTCTGCAGTTGGGGATAGTCAACAAGTCGGATTGCTGCATCCTGGGACAGGTCCAGGTCGAATTCCTTCTTTATATACCTGGTGAGCACTCCTGCATCCATCTGTCCTTTCTTGTCAGCCTCCGATAGTGTTGAGATCAGGTCCTGCATCTTCTTTTTGCCGGAATTTGCCTTTTCGGAAGTGAAGACATAGAGTGGGACATATTGAGACAAAGCCAGGTTCCGCTTACCTCCGAAAGCTTTTGCCTGGTCGAAATTGAATGGACGATCCGCGCGGAAAGTAATGGGGGAAAGATCGCCGGGTTTAAGGCGGCCAATGTTCAGGTAGAGATCTTCAGTACAACAGGCAAAAAGGGCAACCAGAACAAAGGCTGTTTTGAAAGCTAACCTCATTTTTTATCCCGACATGGCATTCCTTAAAAATAGGAATTAGCTAATGATTCATTCTCCAATCTCCAAGCTTTAATTTTGCATATTCCAGTTTACCGGGCAACTGAAAGCTGGCTAGACCTGCGAAAATTGACAGCTCCGGAAAAAGACAGTAGTCTCTCGTCGGTCCTATAGGACCGGACTTGTCCTATGCAAAAGGAGCAGGCTTTAAAGTTACCGCTGCCTCATGGGAAGAATTAGTCGGAAGGTCGAACCGCATCTATTGTTATCAAGAAGTAATACCTTGCCCTGGTGGGCTTCCACGATTTTCCTGACGATGGGCAGTCCGAGCCCGGTACCGTCTTTTTTGGTGCTGAAAAAAGGCGCGAAGATTTCTGTTTTTAGATCGAGAGGAACACCGCAGCCGCAATCGGTCACTTCTATTATGCTCTGGTTCCTTTTTTGATAGGCTTCTACAAGGACGGTTTCACCCTCCGGCGAGGCCTGGATCGCGTTCATTATCAAATTGATAAGGACCTGCTTCATACGCATTCGATCTATGGATGTCGCAGAAAGCCCGGGAGCAGACTTATGCTTTACCAAAATTTTTCTTCTTCGGGCTTCTCCTTCAATCATGCGAAGGCATTCTTCTATAACTTCGTCTACGTGGTCAATCGAGCAATTCAATTCCAGCGGTCTCGAAAAATCCAGCATGTCTTTGACCATATTCTCGAGCCGTCGAGTCTCTCCAATGATGATATCCAGCTTATCGCGATGGGGGTGATCTTCCCGAATGTATCTCTTCACAAGCTCGCTGAAACCGCCGATCGCGATCAAAGGTGTTTTCATGTCGTGGGCGAGGGCTGAAACTGCTTTTCCAGCGGCAGCAAGGTTCGCGGATTCGCGTGCGCGTTTTTCTTCGGCCCTCTGCCGGTCTCGGAGTATCCCTATTGCTGCCGCCACCACATTATAGAGAAACAAGTCCACTAACCTGTCCAGATCGAAAATCGACATCCCATTCCAATGGAGGATATTAAAAGGCAGATTCAGGACACTTATAGTCAAGGAGGCCGCCAACGCCCCCCGTAAACCGAACCAAAGTCCGGCAAGTATTACGACGAAGAAATATACGTCTCGGTAAAGGAGATGATAACGCATCAGCCTGGCATCGGTAGCGTAGTGAAGGAAAGTTATCAACGCGATTGTGGTGCCAAGGACGTAGATTCTGAATCGTAGTTTGTCCTTCAATTCTATTCCTCCGTGTCGTTTCAAGCCATAGCTTTATGAAGCGCACCACTGATGTTTACAGGAACGAAAGCGATCAAAAAAGGTCCGATTTAAAAAAGGATTCCCCGGGAGAGGTTCGCAACGACCGATCCAACCGGGAAATATAGCTATTGCCCCATTCAGATAAATTCGAGGACTCGGATGAGGTCTCATTGCCCTCATGTGTCGGCGGCCCACTCGCAGAGCCGGGCAAAACGCCGGCGAAAGCTGCGTAAACCGCAGCCGGCTCGTTTGAACCTGCCACCGCTCCGTGATGCGGCCTGATTTTTGCGAAAACGATCCCGTCCGGAATGGGGAATGCCTCTACAGGCTTATCCTTCAGGTACTCTTTCATGTAGGAGACCCAGATCGGGCACGCGGCACGACCCCCGGTTTCTCCTTTGCCTAGTGAAACGTTATCGTCGTCATAGCCGACCCAGACCCCAGTGAGTACCGATGGAGTGTAGCCGATGAACCAAGCGTCTTTCATCTCGTTTGTCGTCCCCGTTTTGCCCGCGGCCGGCCTGCCTAACTCCTTGGCCCTGGTCCCGGTCCCCTCCCTGACGACTCCCTGGAGCATGTCGGTCACAATGAAGGCCGTCTGGGGCGAGATAACTGATTTTTTCTTTTCCTGGTGTTCCTGGATAAGGTTGCCGTATCTATCAAAGACTTTTTCGATCAGGTATGGATCGACGCGCTTTCCCTTATCGGCAAACGCCGAATAGGCGGTGAGCATTTCTTTGAGTGTCACCCCGGAAGCGCCCAGGGCCAGAGACAGGGTCGGAGTGAGGGGAGAATTTATTCCGAGTTTTCTTGCGTAATGTATAGCATATTGGACCCCTATCGATTGCAGGAGCTTTACCGTAACAACGTTCCTGGAATGAATGAGCGCCTCCCGCAAAAGGGTTGGCCCCCAGAAACTGCGGTCATAGTTAGCTGGCCTCCACGGACCTTTCAGGCTGTTGTTGTCGTATGACACCGGCGAGTCCATGAGGACTGATGCCTCCGTGTACCCTTTATCCAGCGCCGCCGCATAAATTATGGGTTTAAAGGAGGAACCAGGTTGCCGAACGGCCTGCGTGCACCTGTTGAACTGGCTTTTTTCGAAGTTCCGGCCCCCCACCATGCAGATGACCCGGCCGGTGACCGGGGAAATGCTCATGAGAGATCCTTCAACATTAGAGTCCTGTTCGAGCGAAGCTATCCAGGTTTTGTCGTCCTGCCGTTCGACGAGTTTCACCCTTAGGACGTCTCCGGTACGGAAGATCTTTTCCGCGCGCTTGTTGGAAACCTTTACCCATCCCCAGCCCGATTGGGGTATCAAGGCCTCTTCCTCGCCAAAATCCACAAAAATTGTCTTTGACTTTGCGTCAAATTCCTTTATCAGACCTGCCACTACCTTGCATTTTTCCAACTTGCCATTGGATTGCCCAAGGATTCGAAGAGCGCTGGGCCATCCATCCTGCGGAACGTTGAGGTGCAGCCCACGATACAGTCCGTGCCTTTTATCCAGTTCCTCAAGACCCCGGTCGAGCGTTTCTTCAGCCTGGCGTTGCGCCCTTGAGTCCAGGGTTGTCCAGATTACAAGCCCTTCCTTATAAAGCACGTCATGCCCGAACATCGCCTCGGCCTGCCTGCGAACTTCCTCGGTGAAGTAGGCGAAGCTGCTCGAAGCAAGGTGCTTTGGTTTGGCTATTTGCAGGGGTTTTGCGAGTGCTTTTTTCGCCTCATCCAAAGTAATGAAACCCGAATCGACCATCCTTTGGAGTACGTAATACTGCCTTTGTCGGGCCAGCGCAAAGTGACGAATGGGTGAAAAAAGGGTGGGTGCTCTTGGAATGCCGGCCAACAGTGAAGCTTCCGCTAGATCCAGCTCACTTGCGTGTTTGCCGAAGTAGGTCCTTGCCGCCGCCTCTACCCCATAGGCCCCGGCGCCAAAATAGATCTGGTTGAGGTAAACATAGAGTATGTCTTTTTTGCTCATGCGGTTGTCAATCCTGTAAGCAAGGATCGCTTCCTTGACCTTCCTGGTGAAGGTTCGCTCTGGGGTGAGCAGCATAGATTTTACCAGCTGCTGCGTAATCGTACTCCCGCCCTGTACGATTTTGCGTGCCTGAATGTCTTTAACCATTGCACGAAAGATCCCTATCAGGTCCACTCCGCCATGCTCGTAAAACCTGGCATCTTCCGCAGCGACAAAGGCGTTTACCAGGTATGGAGGAATGTTTTCAATTGGGACCAGGTATCTGCGCTCGGCAAAGAACTCTCCTATGAGCT
>DMNE01000248.1:0-126 GCA_003453735.1 Nitrospiraceae bacterium
TCCCTGATAGGCAACCACATTGTCTTGCTTGAGGACTTTGATAATGTCATATTTCTGCTGAGGCGAAACCCGCGCAAAAACAGGGTTATTTTTTACTGTTGATTCGAACTTCTCTTTGGGCATGGC
>DMNE01000248.1:159-432 GCA_003453735.1 Nitrospiraceae bacterium
TAATTTTTCGGCCTGCTTTATAGTATCTTTCGCAGCAGGCCTGAGCGGATCCAGCAAGGTGGCAAAGCCGAGGAACTCGACACCCCGTTCATTCTTAAGTATGTCAAAATCTTCGTCATATATTATTTCTTTATACGCNNGCAATATGACGCAATCCTTCTTTTCTCTCACTGATTAATTCTTCACTACATCTTGCCTGCTTTTGATTTTTTGCAATTTCAAGCAATGTTTGAGTCGAACCTATTACAACCAGATAGTGCTTCTTGGTCTGAC
>DMNE01000248.1:498-2742 GCA_003453735.1 Nitrospiraceae bacterium
TTTTGAATACTCGCGTATGCCAGTGTCAGCATAAACCGCTCATCTTCACTGGTAACTTTCGTAACTGTCATTTTATTTTCTGTAATGGTGCCTGTTTTGTCAGTACACAACATTGTCACGTTCCCAAAATCTTCCATCGAGGAAAGCCTTTTTACCACTACTTGCTTTTTGGCCANNCGGCACAACGGCTACTGCAAGCGCCACAATAAACAGCAATAACTCTGCAACATTCGAAAGATGACCTGAATTAAACAAGATTTTCAAAACAAATATCAGTGCCAGTCCTACCAGAGTTACTTTAATAAGCAGACCACTAAACGAGAACAGAAACTTCTCGTATTGTGTCTCTTTTTTGGTCTCCGTCGACAGTGAAGCAATTATGCCAAACTGTGTACAATTACCCGTTGCATACACCACTCCGATTCCTTCGCCTTTTTCGATTATGCTGCCTGTATATACAAAAGAAAGATTTTGCCCGGCACTATCTTGAGGCATTTCATCTGAAGCCCGTTTAGTCACAGGAACCGATTCGCCCGTAAGCTGGGATTCGTTTACCTGCAGATTATCGACTTCGATGAGTCTCATATCTGCAACAGCAATATCTCCTTCACAAACAATCACCAAATCCCCTGGAACAATATCTGTCTCATTAACTGCAAAAATCTTTCCATCTCTTTTTACCAGGACCTGTTTACTGATAAATCTGGAAAGTTTTTCTACAATCCTTTCCGATTTGTATTCCTGATAAAAACCCAGGGTGGTATTGATGAACAAAATAATGGCAATAAGGGTTGCATCCGAATAATCCCGAAGCCAAAGAGAAATGAGACATGCTGCAACAAGCAAATATACGAGTGAACTTTGAAATTGCCTTATGAATGTTCGCAGTGCATTATGGCCGGTTCTGGTTAACTGATTTTTTCCATATTCTGCCAAACGGTTGTTTGCTTCTTCCTGGCTTAGGCCAGTACTTGAAGTTTGAAGTTCTTCTAAGAATTCCTGTTTGCTCAAAGTTAGTATTTTTGTTTTATCCATATCGTTCACAAAGAAAAAAAGCAGAATTACCTACATGTTCGACAACTCGGCCATCCCCGGCTGAAAAAGACGCGCCGCTTTTTCCCTCTCATCGCACAGAGTTTAGATTTATCGACTCTTCATTTCAATCTTATCATTCCATTAAACCATTTATAACTTGGACGCACCAAAATTTTTCATTACCTACCTCTCGCGGGGCAATGAAGGAACCCACTAAAAGGAACGCCCTTATATCCTCAGAGATGAACATCGGAATACGGGTGCTGCCAAAATTCAGCCAAAACGGAATAGATTCATGATATATTATTTGATAGGTATTGTCGGATCTCCTCATTTAAAGAAGTTATGACAAATGAGGAGGAAGAAAGTCTTCATAATATGGGAGTCCAGTATCGGCGTCAATCAATTCACCTCGTTGGCAGATGTCTTTATGTAATCGCTACTGAGGACACAACCGCTATGCACATATTATTTCATCCGATGAATCCTGAACAGTCATGTGCTTTTGTGAACATAAAGGAGGGCTTATGATTTCGAAGATTCTGGTTCCGACAGATGGTTCAACGACAGCAAGGAGGGCTGCAAGATATGCGGTTGAGCTCGCAAAAGAAACCGGCGCAACTATAACGTTAGTTAGTGTAATTGATCCAAGTTTCTACGCGTTTCAAACAATCCCGGACGTGGTAGCAACTCCAATGCGCTTAAGGGAGCCGATCTGGGATTTCCTGAGACAGGGTGCTGTAGCAAATCTCGATAATGCTGAAAAACTTTGCAAGAAGAATGGTGTTCGGTCAAAAAAGGTTATCAGGACAGGTCATCCAGTGGAGGAGATTGTAAAAGAGGCGGAAAAATCGAGGGTTGACCTTATCATTATAGGGTCTCATGGCAGGAGCGCTTTAAAGGCAGCGGTTATTGGAAGCGTTGCCTTTGGTATTATCCACAAAGATACAAAAGTGCCCGTTCTTGTGATTAGGAGGTGAAGGATGCGTCCATACCTCCTGAATATACAATCTTTATTGACTTCCTTACTCTTATCATATATCAAAAAAGGCGGAGTAACAAGCCCGCTTATTTCTACACAAAATGCGAGTTGACCATCCTTATCTGCCTCATCACATCGCTTCTATGTTCCATGAGCTGGCGACGAGTCCGTACCAGCTCCCTGTTGGCCCGGTCTTCCTCGGTAAGAACGTAAACCTTCTTGAGCAT
>DMNE01000232.1 GCA_003453735.1 Nitrospiraceae bacterium
TTCTTATGAACGTCCATTCCCACATAAATCTCTTGACCCTCAAAATTAAGTTTGCTACTCTTCGTCATGGCAAGTCCTCCTTTTCGGTTTGTTGAATTACTTCACCTACAACATACCCGATCGGGGANNCCTTTTAATCATAAGGTCTGGCGGCAGTCACCGCGTCGCAAAAATATTACCACGCAAGACTTCTTTCTGAAATCAAGCTTTGGGTGCGGACACATCTTTATTCACAGTACTCCTGGTATTTGTTACCTTCAAATGAGAGGAGTTTCGAAAAAAATCCGCAGAACGGATGGGGAACCTCTGAGATTGTTCTTCATGTCTCAAAACAACGCTATGTTATAATACGGGACCGATGCTGTTGTCTATAACTACTACATATGAACCGGCAACGGATTTGGGGTATCTGTTGCATAAGAATCCATTTGTCTGCCAAACGACAGAGCTACCTTTCGGCACTGTCAATACATTTTTCCCTGTGGCAACAAAAGAAAAATGTACTGCTGCCATTCTTCTTGATATCGACCCTATCGAATTAGTCCGCAGGAAAAAGAGGCAGGATACAAGTATGCCATTGGAACAATACGTCAATGACCGCCCATACGTATGTTCCTCTTTTATGAGTGTCGCTTTTTCGCAAGTCTTTGCTCAAACCTTGAACGGCAGGTGCAAGAAAAGACCCGAATTGGTAAGTACTGTGATGCCGTTGACTTGCAAAATCGCTGTCTTGCCGTGCAGGGGCGGCGAGGGGCTTCTCAGAAGACTTTTTGGGCCCCTCGGCTATACAGTTACGGCCGAAAAACACATCCTCGACGATAAGTTTCCGGAATGGGGCAACAGTGCTTACTTTACGGTTGAAATAAGCAACGATACGACGGTATCCGAGTTGTTCAATCACCTCTATGTTCTCATTCCTGTTTTGGACAATCAGAAACATTACTATATCGACAAAGCTGAAATCGAAAAACTGCTGAAACGCGGAGAGGGCTGGCTACCAACCCATCCGGAAAAAGAACAGATTGTTAGACGATATTTGAAGTTCAAAACCAGCTATGCCCGGGAAGCCTTGTCCCGATTAATCGATCTCAATCCTGCTGAGCAGGAGGAAGAAGGGACCGATGAGTCGTGCGAAGATGACATCGAGAAGTCACTTAATTTAAATGAGGACAGACTCGGAGCGGTCATTTCGGCGCTAAAAGCGGCAAATGCAAAGACCATTTTGGATTTGGGGTGTGGCGAGGGAAAACTCCTCAGGCTCCTTCTGAAAGACACTTACTTCAAGAAAATACTGGGCATGGACGTTTCTATCAGGTCTCTGGAAATCGCCGCCGAGCGTCTTAATCTGGAGGATCTGCCTCCTAAACAGCGAGAGCGCATTGAGTTGATACATAGCTCTTTAATGTATAGGGACAGGCGCTTTGAAGGATACGATGCTGCTGCGGTTGTGGAGGTCATCGAACACTTGGATGAACCTCGCCTTAAGGCATTCGAACGGGTCCTTTTTGAATTCGCGAAGCCCGGAATGGTCGTCCTTACAACGCCAAACAGGGAATACAATGTCCGCTGGGAAAATGTCGGAACAGCCAAACTCAGAAACAAGGATCATCGGTTTGAGTGGACTAGAGCAGAATTCTCCGAATGGGCGCAGAGGGTAGCCGAGCAGTTCGGGTACGTGACCCGTTTTTTGCCAGTGGGGACGCTTGATAGCGAAGTGGGTTGTCCGACCCAGATGTGCATTTTTACACGAAACGTTTCCTCATTTAAGGACGCCGGCCAGATATCATGGAAATAAAGATACCAAACTTGTCACTTGTCGTTCTAATTGGGGTCTCGGGATCTGGCAAATCCTCTTTTGCAAGAAAACACTTTAAAACGACTGAGGTCATATCGTCGGACTATTGTCGTGCCCTGGTTTCAGATAATGAAAATGACCAGTCATCGACGACCGATGCGTTTGAAGTCCTGCATTTCATTGCCTCAAAAAGACTGGCGGTAGGAAGACTGACAGTGATCGACGCGACCAATGTCCAGGAGGAGGCGAGAAAGCCTCTAGTAGCTTTGGCTCGACAGTATCATGCACTGCCGGTGGCAATCGTGTTTGATTTGCCCGAGGGTATCTGCCAGGAAAGGAACAAGGGGCGCGCCGATAGGGATTTCGGACCACACGTAATCAGGCAGCAGAAGTCACAGCTTCATCGCGCGTTGAGGAACTTGAAGTATGCCGGCTTCCGTCATATTTATAAACTGACCTCGGAAGAGGAAGTCAACAGCTCCACGGTTGAGCGGGTTCCGCTATGGAATGACAGGAAGGATCTCCACGGCCCCTTTGATATAGTCGGCGATATCCACGGTTGCTATAAGGAATTGGTTGAGTTGCTTTCAGAATTGGGATACCAGCCCGGAAACGGTGCCGAAGCGTTGATGAGCGGCCCCGTATATTCCCATTCCGAGGGAAGAAAGATGATCTTTCTGGGCGATGTTGTTGACAGGGGGCCGAGAATCATTGACAGTTTTAGGCTTGTCTACAATATGGTCAAATCAGACAACGCCTTATGTGTCCCTGGTAATCATGACATCAAACTGATGAGAAAATTGCGGGGCAAAGATGTTCAAATCACACACGGCCTCGGGGAGACTCTAAGCGAGATCGAAGCATTGTCTGAAAATGATAGAGAAGAATTTAAGACAAAGGCTGTTGAATTCATTGACGGTCTCGTGAGTCACTACGTGCTCAATCAGGGGAAACTCATTGTGGCTCATGCCGGGCTAAGGCAGGATATGCAGGGGCGCGGGTCTGCCAAGGTCCGCGAATTTTGCCTCTATGGAGAAACTACCGGTGAAATCGATGATTTCGGCTTGCCGGTCAGATACAACTGGTCCGCTGAGTACAGGGGACCCGCGACGGTCGTCTATGGCCATACACCAGTCCCAGATGCTGAATGGCTGAACAAGACTATAAACATCGATACCGGCTGCGTTTTCGGCGGCAAACTGACGGCACTGCGCTATCCAGAAAGAGAATTAGTGTCGGTTCCTGCTAAGAGTGTTTATCATACCCCGGCACGACCGTTCGAACCGAACGAAGAGGCAGTATCTGGTTTAACCGCGCAACAACTGCATGATGACATACTCGATGCCGAAGATGTGCTCGGCAAGCGTTTTATCACCACAAGACTGNNATAAATCACCACAAGACTGAGTTCCACTGTGACGGTTCGTGAGGGACATGCGACAGCTGCGCTCGAAGTTATGAGCAGATTTGCCGTAAATCCCAAGTGGCTGATCTATTTGCCGCCAACCATGTCACCTTCCGAAACTTCGCGGAGAGATGGTTACTTGGAATACCCGGACGAGGCTTTTACATATTTTCGTTCTAATGGTATTCCACAAGTTATTTGCGAAGAGAAACATATGGGTTCCCGGGCCGTTGTTATTGTCTGCGCAAATGAAGAAGCAGCTACGAGACACTTTGGGATCCAAAAAGAAGGGACAGGGATTGTATATACCCGGACAGGAAGACGTTTCTTTAGTGACCCGAGCATCGAAGCTGAGTTCCTCGATAGGATACGGTGCGCTATGGAGACTTCCGGTTTCTGGGGTGAGTTTAATACAGAGTGGGCTTGTCTGGATTGCGAGTTACTGCCGTGGTCTGAAAAGGCCCAGGAATTATTGAAAAGCCAATATGCGGCAGTTGGAGCGGCGGCCACTGCTTCATTGGGTGAAAGTGCAAAGCTTCTGAGAATGACTTCAGAACGTCAGGATATTGACCAGAAGTTTGAGTTTCCTGAAGAGAGCAATGCAAGACATCTGGATATCGCTAATCTTTTGAACAAAGTTGAAAGAAGGAAGTTTGCAATAGCACAGTATATCGCCGCCTATCGACAGTATTGCTGGCCGGTGGATTCAATCAGTGACCTGAAACTGGCTCCGTTTCATTTGCTGGCAACCGAAGGTAAGGTACATGTTGACCGTGACCATAAATGGCATATGGAAAGACTTGCTGCGATCAGCAAGGAAACCCCCGAAATTATGCTTGCTACCAATTACAGGATCATAGACGTTACCGACGCAGGAAGTCTTAATGAAGGTCAACGGTGGTGGGAAGAATTAACCGCAAAGGGCGGCGAAGGGATGGTCGTCAAGCCAGTATCCTTTATTGCAAAGGGTAGAAAAGGATTAGCGCAGCCTGCTTTGAAATGCAGGGGGCGGGAATATTTGAGAATTATTTATGGCGGAGAATATGCTGAGGAAGAAAACCTCGCACGCCTGAGATCAAGAGCCCTAGGCATAAAACGTTCTCTCGCCCTACGTGAATTCGCTTTAGGCATAGAATCATTGGAACGCTTTGTGAGGAAAGAGCCATTACGGAGAATTCACGAATGTGTTTTTGGAGTTCTGGCTTTGGAAAGCGAACCGGTTGATCCGAGACTATAGTGACGCTTTCAAGAGCTTTACACATTTCTTTCGGAAATCGGCAACAGTTGCGATTAGCGATATCTGAGGGTTATCTGAGGTGACCCTGCCGTTGTCAGGTCTGCGAACAAGCATTCATTTCCAATCATACTGTGATGGGTTGCAACTTCTTGAAAGTACCAAGTTGTCGGCTATAGGCACCCTCTCCAAAACA
>DMNE01000313.1:0-18430 GCA_003453735.1 Nitrospiraceae bacterium
TGATAGAAAAGGGGCTTGCTGACTTGCTGACTATTTACTTAGGCGCAGCTATATATTAATTACTCCTCTTTCACATAGCCGACAGTCGGAGAATTGGGGTTTTCCTCGATTAAAGACGATTGCTCACTTTTCAAACCCTTTCATCGTACTGCATAATTATAGGGCTGTATCCCTCTTCGGCAAGCGTCTTTGCAAAGGTGAACGCTTCCTCTCTTTTCTGGAATTTTCCCACTCTGACCCTATAATAGGGAGTATCATCAATTACCGTCTCGGTGATATAAACATCTTTGTACTTAATATCCAGACCAGCCTTAAGACGCCTTGCATTATCGATATCGCGAAACGACCCGACCTGAACCGTGTATGGACCATTTGATGAGACAGACCGTATTTCGTTTACGTAGCGTAAATCCCTCCCGATGTATTCGACCCTCACAGTTGCGGTGCCCACACCGACAAGACCAATCTCCTTTGCCGCTGCATAAGAGAGATCAATATCCCTTCCGGAGACAAAGGGCCCCCTGTCATTGACAATGCACGTAACTGACTTATCCCGGGAGAGGTTTGTCACCTTCAAAATTGTGCCGAAAGGAAGTTCTCTGTGCGCACAGGTCAGAGAGTTCATATCAAATCTATCCCCCGATGATGTGGGCTTTCCCTGGAATTCCGAACCATACCAGGACGCGACCACNNAGGACAACCAGAGCGCGATGAAAGCATGCCTGACCATCAACGATAGCATTCATAAGGCAAGGCACTATCTGTTATTTTTGCTCGAGTCGATCCCACGAAGAGATCGAAACCCCCTAGAGAATATACCTGCTGAGGTCTTCATCTTTCACGATATCGGAGAGTTTCTCCCTAACATACCTCTTGTCTATGACAAGCCTTCCGTTCTTCCTCTCAGGTGCCTCGAAGGAAATGTCTTCTAGGAGTTTTTCTAAAACCGTATGGAGCCTGCGGGCTCCAATATTTTCTGTTTTCTCATTCACAAGAGCAGCAATGCCCGCCATCTCCTCAATCGAATCCTCTGTAAACTCTATACCGACCTCCTCAGTCGCCATCAAAGCGATGTACTGCTTTGTGAGGGCATTGTATGGCTCCTTGAGGATGCGTATGAATTCGTCCTTCCCTAATGGCTCAAGCTCAACCCGTATGGGAAACCTCCCCTGGAGCTCAGGGATAAGGTCTGAGGGCTTTGTCATATGAAAGGCACCCGCGGCAATGAACAGGATATGGTCTGTCCGGACAGGACCGTGCTTAGTCGTCACGGTCGATCCTTCAACGATAGGCAAGAGGTCTCTCTGCACTCCTTCCCGCGATACATCTGGACCGTAGGAAGAACCTCTACTCGCTATCTTGTCTATCTCATCAATGAACACAATGCCTGCCTGCTCTACCTTCTCTATCGCCTCCTTTGTTACCTTATCTATATCGATGAGTTTATTCGCCTCTTCCTGTACGAGAATTGTCAGCGCCTCAGGAACCCGCACTTTTTTTCTCTTCGCTTTTTCGGGGAGGAAATTGCCGAGCATTTCTTTAAGGTTGATCTCGAGATCTTCAAGCCCAATATTCGAAACGATACCGAAAGGCATGCTCTTTTCTTTGACCTCTATGTCCACATATCTCGAATCCAGTTTACCGTCAAGGAGCTGTTTGCGTAACCTTTCCCGTGTCTGTTTGTAGTTTTCTTTTTCTTCATCCGTATCGGTACTCTTCACCGAGCGGGGTGCCGGCAAAAGATAATCAAGCAATCTATCCTCAGCCAGTGTTTTTGCCTTCTCCTGAACCTTCTGGATATGTTCTGTCTTCACCATATTAATGGAGATCTCCGTAAGATCCCTGATCATGGATTCCACATCTCGGCCCACATAGCCGACCTCAGTGAACTTGGATGCCTCAATCTTCAGAAATGGTGCGCTCGCAAGCCTGGCAAGTCTCCGCGCAATCTCGGTCTTACCGACGCCAGTCGGTCCGATCATGATGATGTTCTTCGGCAACACTTCATCCCGCATGTCCGGAGTGAGCCGCTGCCTCCTCCACCTGTTTCTCAATGCGATAGCGACCGCCTTCTTGGCCTTGTGCTGGCCTACGATATACCGGTCCAGTTCGTCGACTATCCTTCTTGGCGTCAAATCATCCATCAGTTCCAATGCCTCCTTCGTTCATAGGGAACCTGCATTCCCGCTCAAAAGCCTTTTTCCTTATAGTTCTTCAATCGTGATACTGTTATTGGTATAGATGCATATCGACCCGGCTATCTGCATCGCCTTCTCAACGATATCCTTTGCGGAAAACTCAGTGTTTTCATAGAGGGCTGTTGCAGCAGCCTGTGCATAAGGCCCGCCTGACCCGATAGCCGATACCCCTCCCTCAGGCTCTATAACATCTCCTGTCCCGGAGATGATAAAGGTGTGCTCACTGTCAGCAATGATTAATAATGCCTCCAGTCTCCTCAAGACCCTATCTGTCCTCCACTCTTTTGCGAGTTCAACGGCAGCCCTTGTAATATTCCCCCTATAGGATTCGAGTTTTGCCTCGAATTTTTCAAAAAGGGTGAAGGCGTCTGCTGTTGCACCGGAGAAACCCGCAACAACCTTATCGCTGAACATCCGCCGTATCTTTTTAGCATTATGTTTAAGAACCGTATTGCCGAGGGTCACCTGACCATCACCGCCGATGGCGACCTTCCCGTTCCGTCTCACACACAGTATTGTCGTCCCTCTAAACATAGCGTCGATAATCCTCCGTCATCAGCGTCTAAAAGATGAGATTGCTTCGTCTCGTCTTCATTCACAAAGTAAGCATTGACGCCGTTGCCCTTTTTGGAGCAATGACCAAGAGCAGCGCAGTCAGCTTTTCAGACTACTTGATCTTCACTCTGTCTTGTCTGCGTCTGCGGTCCTCTACCGTTTAATCCGTTCATACCTCTTCACTGTCCTGAGATAACGGATGGGCCTTATCGTAAACATCCATCAAATGCGTTATGTCCAGATGAGTGTATTTCTGGGTTGTGGAAAGGGATGAATGACCGAGAAGTTCTTGTATCACCCTCAGGTCAGCACCCCCCTGGAGAAGATGCGTTGCAAAGGTGTGTCTGAGAGTGTGAGGCCCTATCTTCCCATCAACCAGTGTTGATCGCGCATACTTTACTACTATACGCCTCACCCCCCTATCTGTCAATCGGTTACCCCGCCGATTCAAAAAGAGCGCCTTATCCTTTCTCTTAAGAAGAACCCTTTCGATCATGTATGTCTTAAGAGCGTCCAGCGCCTTTTTCCCCACAGGCACAATCCGCTCCTTTTTGCCCTTTCCCCTGACTTTAACAAGGCCTTCTCTGACGTGGAGATCATCCTGATTGAGCCCCGCAAGCTCGCTTACCCTAAGACCGCTGGCATAGAGGAGTTCGAGGATGGCCTTATCTCTTGCTGGCAGAAAACCTATGCCTTCAGGTTTCTCCACCAGAGAAAATGCGTCATCAACCGTAAGGAATTTCGGGAGGAGTTTTGGCATCTTCGGGGCATTGACCAGCCTTGCCGGATTCGACTTAACGTATCCCTCTTTGCAGAGGAATTTAAAAAATGACCGTATCGTTGCGAGCCTCCTTCCGACAGTGCTTTTTTTAAGACCATTGCTCATCTGGCTCGCAACAAATCCTCTAATCTCTATCATCTCGATGGACTCAGCCGAGGACTTCACATANNCGATATGATCGTTCATCGCACAGTCCTCTTCAGATACGCCTCCCAGTCTTGAATTGCCCTTTCTACCATCAACCTCTTTTTCAGATTCTTGTCTCTGCTTCCCGAAGTGCCGCAGTCAATGGCTGGGAAGAGACCGAAGTTTATATTGCTGGGTTGAAAGGCTTTACAGCGGAACGTAATATGCCGAATCAAAGAACCGTGAGCAGTCGTCACCGGAACCTCTATCGGTTCTTTTTCTCTCATCCTCCTTGAGGCATGTATTCCCGCAATGAGGCCCATGGCTGTTGACTCCAGATACCCCTCAACTCCGGTTATCTGACCGGCAAGATACACATCCCGTCTCATCTTCAACGACAGATCTGTTTCTATAGACAGAGGTGAATTGATAAAGGTGTTTCTGTGAACGCTGCCAAACCTGAGAAAGTCGGCATCACGAAGTCCCGGGATCATCCTGAAAACCCTTTTCTGCTCAGGCCATTTAAGCCTCGTCTGGAAGCCGACCATATTATAAGCGGTCTTCTCATTATTCTCAGGTCGTAATTGAACAACCGCATGAGGTTCCAACCCGGTTTTTGGGTGCGGAAGCCCCACAGGTTTCATAGGCCCGAATCTCAGGGTGTCCCTGCCGCGAAGCGCCATTACCTCCACAGGCATACAGCCTTCAAAGACCCGCTCATCCTCAAATTCTTTGACATTTACCTTATCAGCCTCAAGGAGCGCGGCATAGAATGCCCCATATTCCTCTTTAGTCATGGGACAATTAATATAATCATCACCGCCCTTGCCATACCGTGACGCAAAATAGACTTTTCCGGAATCAATACTGTCAGCGTCTACGATGGGTGCAATGGCATCATAAAAAAAGAGATAGCCCTGTCCGATGAGTTTCCCCAAGGCTCCGGCCATAGAATCGGTGGTTAAAGGACCCGTGGCAATAATGCAGCACCTCTCTGGTAGCTCTCCGAC
This sequence comes from Nitrospiraceae bacterium, assembly GCA_003453735.1. Classification (GTDB taxonomy): domain Bacteria; phylum Nitrospirota; class Thermodesulfovibrionia; order Thermodesulfovibrionales; family UBA9159; genus UBA9159. Next base: position 4,671 of record DMNE01000313.1, read on the forward strand.
CTCCTCTCTCACTACTCGGATATGCGGATTACCCGAGATTGCTGTGGTTATGAACTCCGAAAAGACGGCTCTGTCAACAGCAAGGGCATTGCCTGCGGGCACCCGAGATATCTCTGCGGCCTTCATGACGAGGGAATCAGCCATCTGAAGCTCTTTCTTCAGAAGCCCCGGTGCACTCAAAATGTCTTGGGAACGAAATGAGTTAGAACAGACAAGCTCTCCGAGAAGGCCGGTCTTATGGGCCTCTGTGGGCCTTTTAGGCCTCATCTCGTAGAGCACGACCTTAATTCCCCGTAGTGCCGCCTGCCAGGCAGCCTCGCTCCCCGCAAGCCCTCCTCCGATAATGATAAGTTCCTTCATGGACATACTGTAAACTATCCGCGACCTTCCTGTCCGTGTCTCCTGAGCGTCAGGGTTTGTCTCCGGAGTCACCAGAGAGCGCCCCCGTCTCCACAGGCGTTGGCAGGCGATGTGCCTGCAGCGGTTTGGGCTGCACCCTACCTATCGCATTTCTACGGTATTGCCTTCCTCATCATCAAGAAATCAACACAAAATAAGTTTACCACTGTATGAGAAGCTTTGGAAAGATGACTTCACCCAATGTTCCAACTTCCTCCTCTGCCATGCGCTCTTGTATACAAGCCCCCCGCTGCTTCGTTCATATGCTTATCTGTATAGCTTTATACTAAGCATATCCAGGTATTTGTTAACCGCTCGCACCCACCTCACTGTTGTTCTCATGACACCATGAGATAGAGAATTTTGCAAACATAATATCCGCGTTTGCCCGTATGATGCCACTTCGGAGAGCTTGTCGCTACTGAAAAGAGATTTCCAATAAGCGGAGGATTCTGAGACAATGCAACACTCTACTCCGAGTGCTGAAAAACCAATTTAAGAAGAAATCTTCATTATCCTTCTTATGACCTTCCCCGGAATCGTTTCCTCGGCGCTGAGGGCTCCATGAGGGCAGACCTCGATGCAGCAATAACACCTGATGCATTTTTCATAATCAAAGCGCACTCTCTTGGTATCATGGGTTATCGCCTTGGCAGGACAGTACTTCCAGCACTCCCCGCACAACCTGCAGAGCGTATCATGAGATGCCGGTCTTTGAACAAAATGTCTCCTCATAGCCCCATGAAATGCTTTTGGGCCGAATACCAGCGGTGCGATCTCTGGCAACTTGAAATCGCTAACGCCAGGAAGATCTCCTTCCACCCTTAGGGCACTCTCCACGAGGCCAGCTTCCAGTGCCACTCTGTTCGTCAATAATCTCTCCGGTTCTATACCAAGCATCCTGCAAACAACGATATCCAGTGCAAAAGCGTCTTCACTGCCCATAAGAACTCCAAGGCTTCTCGGTGTTCCGCCTTTTCCAGGCCCTTGCCCTTCAAGAGCGACAATGCCGTCGAGGATGGTGAAAGAAGGTTTCAGTACCCTACAGATACCGACAAGAAGCTTTGCAAACATTTCCCTGTCCACACCGGTCCTGAAATGCCATTCTGGCTTTCGGAGGCCAACGATACATCCGAAAAGATTCTTAACGCCGAGGGTGAGGAGCATCTGGCTATGGGTCTTCAGCTTGGGCAGGTTAATCACAACGTCAGCTCGAAGAGCATCCCGAGAAATCTCGATGAAGTTAAACGGCTCACCGATGTTAACGGATTCCGACTCCTTGAATTCTCTGCACTCAACGTCAAGCCCTCCCAATGCGTCTTTGATTCCACTCTCTTTCAACACCTTCTCAAATGAGCCCATGGCAGGACTGTCGGATATCCGTGGACAAGCGCCTCTTTGCAGAACATACTCAACGGTCGCCTTCACAACCAAGGGATGGGTCAGCATTGCCTTATCGGGAGGTGCAGGGGCGAGGAGGTTCGGCTTTATGACAACACTGGACCGAGGCATAATCTCCTTGCCGCCAAGGGAATTCATGACCTCACAAACCTGCTCCTTCAGCGCTTCGTAGTCGTATGATGCCTTCTTAAGGATAACCTTTGCCATTTCCTTCCATCAGAGAACACTGGCCTGGATTGAAGAGGGCAGAACTGTGAGATGCGGGGGGCCACAGGATAGCCTTGCCCCCCGCAGAGCAGCTTATGCCGAGCTACTACTGGTCAGCAGTGATTTGCAGAGATATATAGAATGTCGCACCATTCCGATAGACTAAGAAAAGAACGGATCCTTTCGCTTTCTGCACTGCATCATGAAACTCCCTTAGGGTGTTTACCGGCTTCTGGTTCACCTCGAGGATGACGTCTCCCCTCTGGATTCCGGCTTCACTGGCAGAACTATTTGCCTCTACATCGGTGACCGCGACACCCTCCGACTTCTTCATACCCAACTCTTTGGCTATCTCGGGGGTAACAGGCTGTAATGACATTCCCAGTTGTTTCTGCACGTCACGCGTGCCCTGCACACCTTCTTCATCTTTCATTTCTCCGATAATAGCAGATAGTGTTACCTCCTCGCCGCTTCTGAGCACCTTAAAACTGGCTTGCTCACCGGGGCGGATTAATGCGACCATATGGGGGAGGTCATGGTAGTCCTTCACCATCTTCCCGTTTAATTCAACAATAACATCTCCCCTCTTAAATCCTGCTTTGTCTGCTGGACCGTTAGGAACAATATCAGAAATAAGTGCACCATTTGCCTCTTTCAAAACAAAGGATTTCGCTATTTCCGGGGTGACCTCCTGTATGGAAACCCCAAGCCATCCTCTGGTTACCTTTCCCTGCTCTTTCAATTGAACGAGTATTTCCTTGGCCAAATTGATCGGTACGGCAAACCCGATACCCTGACCAGTCGCACTGATCGCGGTATTGATGCCCACCACTTCACCGTGATAATTCAACAGCGGTCCGCCGCTGTTGCCGGGATTAATAGAGGCGTCTGTCTGGATAAAGTCATCATACGGACCGGCCCCGATCACACGACCTTTTGCGCTTACTATCCCAGCGGTCACTGTTTCAGAAAGTCCAAAGGGATTGCCGATCGCGATAACCGCCTCACCTTCCTTTAACAAATCGGAATCTCCCAAGGGAACAACGGCAAGAGGTTCATCTGCCTCAATCTTGATGAGGGCGATATCCGTTTTCGGGTCAGTTCCGATTACCTTTGCAGGATATTGTTTTTTCTGAAAGAGAATTACTGTTATATCATTTGCCTGCTGCACCACATGGTTATTGGTGACGATATAGCCTTCCTTGCTGACGATAATGCCAGAGCCGAGACCCTTTCTCTTAAATTCCCGCGGCTCCTGATTGCCGAAGAATCTTTTCCAAAAATCTTCATCTCCAAAGGGCACACGGAATCCCTCCGGCAACCCTCCTGACTTAACCGTTTGTGTAACACTGATATTCACGACAGCGGGTTTAAGGCGTTCAACAAGTTTCGTAACAGTCTCACTTGTTAACGGAACAGGTTGAAGGCTCTCTGTTGGAGGCAGAGTGGTCCAGAATGGAACAGCATAAGCAGATGTCGCCCCAAAGAACAGATACAACAGCAGAGGAGCTACCGATTTCACTATGATTCTGAGTCTTTTCTTGAGCATAATTGACCTCACATGATCTGTTTTTGTCACCATTGCAAGTATCCCCTTGTTCATCAACAAAAGTTTCTCCTTAACGGTATCTACATCGTATGGCTTAATCTAAAACAAAACTGAAATCATGTCAATAGCGTGTTATCCGGGTAGTGGGGCTGAATATGCCCATTTCGGCCGGCTCACCAGCCACGGCTATTCCCGGAAGTGGCTCCTCTTTACCGAAAAGCCGTGGTCCGCAGATGTACCTCGGGAGTTCCTCACCAGCCGGCAGGAAAAGGGATATGATATACTAAATTAACTATGCATGCTTCGATAAAAGATGACTCGAAGACTCTGTTATCTGTTTTCGACTCTCTTTCTACGCCTGCCTTGATTATTGATACAGCCAGGAGGATTGTTTCCCTAAATTCCCGGGCGCAGAACGTCTTCCAATATCCCCATCGCGACATCATAGGTAAAGACCTTGCTGAAATTATATCCTTAAAACCAGGTTCAGTCTCCGAAATGTCAGTCATTCCCCATTGTGAAAATAAAGAGCCTCGCCAGCAGGGACCCAAAGAAGCCCACTTTGAATCGCTGTGCAAAAAGCGAGACGGCGAAATATTTCTGGCGAATGTATCCATTGTTCCCTATGAGGGAGACGATCGGCGGATCGTTGTTGTCCATGATCTATCACATCACATGAAGCTCCAGCAGAGGGCCTCGCAGCGGGCTAAGGAACTCTCCATCTTTAATACCTTTGCCAAGATTCTCACCAAGCATACTGATACTTATATGATTATGGAGGAAACCATCGATATGTTGCTCTCGCTCATGGAGGGCGATCGAGGATGGATTTATCTTATGGACGAAGAGGCGAAGAAACTCTCCCTTACAGCACACAAAGGATTTGACGGCTCCCTTCTGCAGCGTGTTGCCCACTTGGCGCCCGGTGAATGCTTCAACGGGAAAGTCTTCGCCTCCGGCAGGCCGTTGCTCGTGAAAAAGGCCTCTGAAGACCCTCGGGTGGTATACCGAGATGCAGCGATAGAAAGTATGGTCGGGATCCCGATAACGTCGAAGGGCACGCTCTTAGGTGTCCTCGGCCTCGGAAGCAAGCGGGTCTCCTATTTTACTTCCCTGGACATACAAGTGCTGACGACAGTCGCAAGCGAACTCGGCGTCGCAATCGAGAATACCAAACTAATCCGGCAGCTCAATGAGAAGATGAAACAGATCGAACTCATCAATGAACTCAGCAGCATGGTGAATTCGAGCTTGAGCATGGGGACTATCTTCAGGATGATGGTATCCGAGTTGAGGAAACTGGTAGATTATCATCGGACAAGCCTTCTACTGTATAATGAGAAAGACCAGAACCTCCTCATCTTCGCCCTCGACACGGATCTGGAAACGACCCTAAAGAGGGGAGTAAGGGCTCCGCTGGACACGACAAGCGCCGGCTGGGTTATCAAGAACAACCAGCCTTGGATTAATGATAACCTTGAGGTCGACATTCCGTTTCCTCTCGACAAAAGATTACTTGACGAGGGCATCCGTTCCACGGTCAGCATTCCCCTTTTTCAGGACAGGATCCTCGGCGTCTTTAACCTTGACAGCTTGGAACCCTCAAAGTATTCCGAGAAAGACCTCAAGCTCTTGCTCCCCGTGGCTAAGCATATCTCCATCGCCTTGGAGAACGCCTTGCTCTTTGAAGAGATCTCGAAAGAAAAGAAAGAGTGGGAGAGGACCGTTGACGCGATAACCGATATGGTCTGGATCGAAGACGGCCAACAACGTGTCATTCGGGCCAATTATACCCTCCTCCAAAAAACCGGATTATCGGCTTTAGAAGTATCAGAGAAAAGATGCAGTGAACTCCTTGACAGGCTGGATATTCATAGCTCAGCTTTATATTGCTCGGAGACCTCCAGTACAAAACGGTCGTCGTTCAGAGAGATCAAGGGCAACGGGGGGAACATCTTCCATCTCTGGTCGTACCCCCTGAACACCGACGAAGGCCATCTCTATGCGATCGTTCATCATCTGAAAGACGTCACTGCTGAAAAACGCCTCGAGTTGCAGCTCATCAGGACCGACAAGCTGGCATCCTTGGGCACCCTGGTTGCGGGTATCGCCCATGAGATCAACAATCCCCTCGGAATCATTGCCGGGTATTCCGAGGCCCTCATCGAGAGGGCCGAAAGCAGTAAACTTCAGGAAATAGATGATTTTGAGGATTTTCCGGAATATCTCACAACGATCCATAATGAAATCTTCCGGTGCAAGAAAATCCTCGGAAGTCTTCTTGACTTTTCGAGGCCAGCCTCCGGCACATTCCGGGAGATTGACATCAATGAATTGATTAAGGAAGTTATTCTCCTGATAAACCATAAGGCTGCAAAGCTCAACCACACAATCCAACTCAAACTGAACAGGGATTTACCAAAGATCTGCGCAGAACCCGGTAGCCTCAGGCAGCTCTTCATGAACATCGTCATCAATTCCCTCTACTTCACCCCGGAAAAGGGCGTCATCTGTATACGGTCTGACTTGGATGCAGAGAGAAAACGCCGCAGGAACCCGCACCTTCCTGATACACCGTGGATCAACGTGTCCGTGGCGGATACAGGCCAAGGGATCCCACATGACATCCTCGACAAGATTTTCGACCCGTTCTTTACGACGAAGCCTGTTGGCGAAGGTACTGGATTAGGACTTTCCATCTGCCACAAGATTGTTGAGGAACACGACGGCAGCATCGATGTGGAGAGCGAAATCGGTGTAGGAACCACCATTACCATACGTTTCCCTGCAAAGGTACAGAATGATAAAAGTTCTAGCAGTTGACGACGAAGAACCGTTCAGGCGCCTTCTCAAGAAAGAGCTTACGCGAAAGGGATTCTCTGTGGATGTCGCTGCTGAAGGCGAGACCGCCCTCGGCATGCTCAAGGACAGTGTCTATGACGTCCTCCTCCTCGATATCGTCATGCCCGGGGTAAACGGCATCTCCCTGATAAAAGAATTGAGGCGGGATTCGTCTTGTCCAGCCATCATCGTTCTAACCGGGAAAGCTACCGTAGAGACCGCGGTTGAAGCGATGAAGAACGGTGCCTACGATTATCTCACAAAACCGTACAAACTTGACGAACTGGTAATTGTCATAACCCGGGCATATGAATACGGGAAGATGAGCCTCAAGAATCAACTGCTCCAACAAGAGCTTGTGCGGAAAGAAGCTCCGGATCATTTCATCTATAAGAGCAGACAACTCAGAGATATTCTCACCCTTATCAAAAAAATCGGCCCCACGGATTCAACAGTCTTTGTCCAGGGAGAGAGCGGAACCGGCAAGGAGCTGATTGCCAATACCATTTGGCATTACAGCAAACGAAACAAATCTCCCCTGATCGTCCTGAACTGCGCCACCCTTTCGGAAAACCTGATCGAATCGGAACTCTTCGGGTATGAAAAGGGTGCGCATTCCACAGCTTACCAGAAAAAATATGGAATCGTGGAAGTGGCGGACAAGGGGACTCTTTTCCTTGATGAAATCGGAGAAATACCCTTGGCGCTCCAGGCCAAGCTCCTGAGATTTCTCGATTCCGGGGAGTTCAGGAGATTGGGGAGCAATAAAACGCTTGCAGTCGATGTGAGAGTCATCGCCGCCACGAATAAAGATCTCTTGCAGTTCGTCAAGGCCGGCGCCTTCCGGGAAGACCTCTATTACCGTTTCAATGTGATCAACATAACGATCCCGCCGCTCCGGGAGCGGAAGGAAGACATTGAAGACCTTGCCCGGTATTTTCAGCAGAAATACAGCCAAAAATTATCAAAGGCCGTTCGAGACTTCACGCCTGAGGCATTAGTGCTGCTGAATACTTATCTGTGGCCGGGGAACGTCCGGGAACTCGAGAATGTCATTGAGCGGGCAGTGATCCTTTGTGACAATGAGAGAATCGAAGCAGAAGACCTTTCGATTCCCGTGATAACCTCTGCCGAGGAGAAAAACGCACATCCCTCACTCGTTGAGATGGAAAGAGAACATATCCTCAGAGTGCTCGAAAAAGCCAACGGCAATCAATCCAGGGCAAGCCAGATACTCGGCATTGATAGAAAAACTCTCTACCTGAAGTTAAAAAAATACGGTATTGAGGAGTTCCCGAGGAATACGAAAATCGTGCAATCAGAATGAACTGATCTAGAAAAATGGACAACTATCCGTGACGTCGCTTGAACAGTAATAAGGACGGTTTGCAAACCGGACTTTCCTCGGTAACAGACGGTAGAATCATAAGCTTACGGTAAGACTGAAAAGACAGTATTTCGGGAGAGCTCCTCGTTATTCCCATATACCGCTCCTTCCTTCTCCTGTGGGCAGCAACAGCGGTGCTTACTCAAAACAATGCTGGCAGGGGATCTGTATCTCACCCCCGCAAAAGCCTCTCCAGACCCGGGGCATGATTGGGTCGCCGGTTTACTGCAGACATTGTTCTGAACAAGAAAATGAGGGGCACTAAATGTTACATGTTCGTTCATTGAGGCTAAGAAGCGCATTTCAGGGCACGCGCTTTTCCCCGATGGACATATGCAGATTTGTTATAATAACGAATACGTTTTAAATACTCATACTTCCAAAGGAACGCAGATTCATGCCAAACGAAGACATTTCAAAATTAACGATAGACAAGTCTGTTCGGGCATACGGGCTCACACGAAGAAAAAGATTTTTTCGCTGGGGCACCGCTATACTCGTTCTCATCATCACGGGATTTCTCTATCTGCAAGGAGTTTTTAGACCGGCCCTCTCGGTGGATGTTGCCACAGTTACACAAGTTTACCCATCACGGGCCTTCACCCTATTGAATGCAAGCGGATACGTGGTGGCACAACGGAAGGCCGCTGTGGCTTCCAAGGCCACAGGCAGTCTCGAATCCCTTTATGTTGAGGAAGGAAGCCACGTAAAGGAAGGGCAAATAATGGCCCGTCTTGAGAACAAGGATGCCATCGCCGCGCAGGATCAGGCGGCAGCAAACCTAAGGGTTGCAAACTCCAACCTTGATCAGGCAAAGGCTGAATTGCACGATGCAACCCTTTCGTTAAGCAGGGAAAAGGACTTACTTGACAAGGGGTATGTGGCAAAGGCTGATTATGACTCTATAGAAGCCCGTTATAAGAAGGCGGTGGCAGGGGTTGCTGGTGCGCAGGCAGCGATTAAAGCCGATATTGCCGCGCTACAAGCAGCAAGAGTGGCCATTGAATACACGGAGATCCGCGCTCCCTTTGATGCAGTAGTCCTGACAAAAAATGCTGATGTAGGTGATATCATCACCCCGCTCGGTGCAGCTGCCAACGCCCAGGCTGCCGTGGTCACCATCGCCGATATGAACTCTCTGCAGGTGGAAGCAGATGTCTCTGAATCCAATCTCGAATTCGTAAAAGTCGGACAGCCCTGCGAGATACAACTGGATGCGTTTCCAGAAGCCCGTTTCCGCGGCCAGGTGCACATGGTTGTGCCAACTGCCGACCGCTCCAAGGCGACTGTAATGGTTAAGGTTCGGTTCCTCGATAAGGACAGCCGCATATTGCCCGAGATGAGTGCCAAGGTCGCTTTTCTTCAGAGACAGATGACGCTTGATGAACAGAAACCCCGAACAGCCCTTAATCCAGCAGCGGTGATGACCCGCGACGGCCGGAAAACCGTATTCCTTATCAGAAATGACCGGGCGGTGGCAACCCCCGTAACCCTGGGAGCTATGATTGGCGATATGGTGGAAGTTCTCGGGGGTGTGAAGGTGGGCGACAAGGTGGTCTTAAAACCTCTCGATTCGTTAAGGAACGGCGACAAGATCACGCTGCCTGAAAAATAGATGCAAAAGAGTAAGCCACCGATTGTCGCAATAAGCAATCTGAACAAATCTTATCGCCGCGGAAGCCAGGTCATATCCGTTCTCCATGATATAACCTTTGATATTGACGCTGGCGAATTTCTTGCCTTGATGGGACCATCAGGTTCGGGTAAGACCACGCTGCTGAATCTCATTGCTGGTATCGATAAGCCGGATAGCGGCAGTGTTAGGGTCGGTAAGGTTGACATTACTTCCCTCTCCGAGACAGAACTTGCCCGGTGGCGTGCAGCAAGTGTCGGTTTTATCTTCCAGTTTTACAACCTAATCCCAGTACTGACGGCATTTGAGAACGTTGAACTGCCCTTACTGTTGACAAACCTTTCCAGAAAAAAACGCCATGCGCATGTTGAGATGGCCCTCGCCGTTGTCAACCTTGCCGATCGAATGGACCATTATCCTTCCCAGCTTTCCGGAGGCCAGCAGCAGCGAGTAGCAATCGCCCGTGCCGTCGTTCCCGATCCAGCGATCCTCGTGGCCGATGAACCGACTGGTGACCTTGATAGAGTTTCTGCCAAGGAGATACTGGAACTTATGGAACGTCTTGTCCATGAACTCGGCAAGACGATCATCATGGTCACCCACGACCCTCGCGCGGCAGAAAAAGCTCATGTCGTCAGGACCTTGGATAAGGGCGTTTTGAACAATGTTTCTTCTTAAGCTTATTTTTCGAAACGCACTCCGCCATAGGCTCAGAACAGCCCTCACGGTTATAGGCGTCGCAATAGCAATTGTCGCTTTCGGCCTGCTCCGCACGTTGGTGGGGCTATGGTATCTCGGCGTGGAACACTCCTCCGCGAGCCGTCTCGTTACACGAAACGCCATCTCCTTAACCTTCTCCCTCCCTGTCTCTTACAAGGACAGAATCCGTCAGATACGAGGAGTGAAGAGCGTCTCCTACGGAAACTGGTTCGGCGGTATCTATATTGACGAGAAACACTTCTTTGCCAACTACGCGGTCGAACCGAAAAGCTATCTAGATCTCTATCCTGAATTCATTCTCCCGCAAGAACAGAAAATCGCCTTTCTCAGTGACCGGAAAGGATGCATTGTCGGCAGCAAGCTCGCCGCCCAATACGGATGGAAAATCGGCGATCTCATAACCCTCAGGGGCACGATCTTCCCCGGTCAGTGGGAATTCGTCCTGCGCGGTATCTACCGTGGGGCCGAAAAGAGTACCGATGAACGGGCGCTGCTCTTTCACTGGGACTACCTCAATGAAACCCTCAAAAAAACTACCCCACGTCGCGCTGATCAGGTCGGTTTTTATATGATCGGCATTACCAGTCCGGACCTGGCCGCTGAGGCGGCTGCGGCCATTGATAAGACATTTCAGAACTCATTGGCAGAGACGATGACCGAAACCGAACGGGCCTTCCAACTCGGATTCATCTCGATGACCGAGGCTATCATGATAGCAATCCGGATTGTCTCTTACGTGGTCATTGTTATTATTATGGTAGTAGCTGCCAACACCATGGCGATGACTGCCCGGGAAAGAATATCCGAGTACGCCACACTCAAGACCCTCGGCTTCGGGGCTCGATACATTGGCGGGATCGTGTTCGGTGAATCGATCATCATTGCCATGTCCGGGGGCATACTCGGTGTGATCCTCACCTTTCCTGCTGCTCACTGGATCGAAGTCGAGTTGAGCCAGTACTTCCCCGTATTCAGCGTATCTGCCGTTACCTTATATCTCGACCTCCTGGCGGCTTGCACCATCGGTGCCGTTGCCGGAATCTTTCCAACCTGGCGAGGCGCAACCATTCGCATTGTCGAAGGTCTCCGCCGAATAGGATAGATGGGTATTCCCTATTCATACAGTTACAGAAATCTCTCAACGCGGAAACTGACGACTGTTCTTACTGCCTCAGGCATGGCACTCGTGGTATTCGTCTTTGCGGCTACGCTCATGCTTGTTGAGGGGCTCCGGAAAACCCTCGTGGATACCGGTTCCTATGACAACGTCATCGTTATCCGCAAAGCCGCCCAGTCTGAGGTACAGAGCGGTGTTGAGCGCCTGCAGGCATCAATCATCGAGAGCCAGCCAGAAATCGCGATCGGTGAGGATGGTCAGCCGCTGCTCGCTAAGGAACTCGTCGTCCTCATTAATCTCCCGAAAAGAGGAAGTAACAAACCTTCCAACGTGGTCATCAGGGGTGTAATTCCGCATTCACTGCTTCTCAGGCCCCAGGTGAGACTCACAGAAGGCCGGATGCCAAGGCCCGGCTCCGAGGAGGTCATCGCCGGGAAAAGCATAGCAAAGCGCTTTCAGGGCGGCGGAATGGGTGAAACGGTGCGGTTTGGTATGCGTGACTGGACCGTTGTGGGGGTGTTCGATGCAGGAAACACCGCCTTTAACTCAGAGATCTGGGGAGATGTGGATCAGCTCATGCAGGCATTCCGTAGGCCGGTCTATTCATCGGTCATATTGAAGTTAAGGGATTCTACCGAATTCGAGGAATTCAAGACACGCGTTGAGAGCGACCCCCGTTTGACCTTGGAGGCAAAGAGGGAGACAACGTTCTATGCCGATCAATCGGAGGCAATGGCCCGTTTTCTCCGTATCCTCGGCATTACCCTGACGGTCGTATTTTCTCTGGGAGCTGTCATCGGCGCAATGATCACCATGTATGCCGCTGTCGCAAACCGAGTGACCGAAATCGGTACCCTGAGGGCCCTTGGCTTCCAGAAGAGGAGCATCCTTACCGCATTCATCCTCGAGTCACTCTTCCTGGGGCTGCTAGGGGGATGTGTTGGTCTATTCTTTGCGTCCTTCATGCAACTCATCACCATCTCAACTATGAATTGGCAGACGTTTGCAGAACTTGCCTTCAGCTTTGCCTTAACTTTCGACATCGCCTGGAAGTCCCTTGCCTTTTCTCTGATCATGGGCCTCATAGGAGGGGTTCTGCCCGCTGTGAGGGCTTCCCGCATGAATATCGTAGAGGCACTCAGGACAAGCTGATTCTCTTGCCCGCTGCAGCAGATAGGAGATCGCCCTTTAAATCCTCTCCGATAATAACCAATGTGCCATCAGCAATAGATGCTCCAAATGGCCTCATATCCACCCTGCCGTACGAAAGATCAAATCGATAGGGCCCTTTGTTGGTCCTCACAAGCGCCTTTGCCCGTATGACATTTCCGTACGTCCCTTCCGCCAAAGCTTCAAAAAAGTTCTTGAAGGATGAGAGCTCTAGTTCACCGCTTAAGCTCAACGAAATGTTCTCGAAAGCAAAATGCGACCGGCGTCCCTTAAAGAACCGCCGTTTGTGAGAAAAGCCGGGAAGGGGTCCATCGATGGCTGCATTGACCGTACGGAAGATTATCGCTCTCGGGTTTAACTCATCAATAAGACCTATGGTTCTCTTCACCATCTCTTCATCCGCAAGATCCGTCTTATTCACGAGTATTAAGTCAGCGTTCATAATCTGATCCTCAAAAAAGGAGCCGTACACCTTCGCTTCATGAAGATCGATAAATTCCGTGGCATCGACAATCCCAATCACCGTAATAGGGCCGACCCTGAGAATACCGAGAGCTTCGAGGACCCCTGAAGGAGAAGCGACGCCACTCGGCTCGATGAGGAGATGTTCAGGCGATATACTCTCGATAATCCTCTTTACGGTCGTAATCAGGTCAGACTGAAGGCTGCAGCAGACACATCCACTGGGCAGTTCTATAGATTCGATGCCATCAGCCGAGAATATCTCGCCGTCGATGCCGGCCTTGCCGAAATCATTGACGAGAACAACACTTTTTTTTTGGGCGTTTCTGAGGAACTGCTGTATAAAGGTCGTCTTTCCCGCACCCAATAATCCACAAACTAGCGTCGTTTTCATGGCCAGAAACTCCTCGTCAATGAAATTAAGAACTCCTCTGCGTTCACTCAGAAACTCAGGTTCATTCTGCAGAAACCTCTTACTGTTTCGGCCTGTTGAACCTTAGCGCTGTGTAGCACAGCTATGATTCAGTCTGTTGATTTTAATCATAGCATGTTATGAAACTCGACAACTACGATAAAAGCTGATATTCTTTTTTAAGATTACCTATCGAGGAGGCGCAGGACTATGAAAGATGAAAAAGAGAGGGACCTGAAAGAGATCATATCGAGGAGGATAGAGTTTTTCAAGAAAAAACCTGAAGCAGCCATCTATAAACCGAAAGTTTCATCAAAACATGTCAAGGGGCTTTATACCGAAACAAAGGTGAGAGAGCATCTGGTGCAGTCAGACTACGGCGAAGCCGCAGGGGGAACAAATCTGGCTCCGAATCCCATCGAGCTTTTGCTTTCGGCAATTGGCTCGTGCATTGAGGCTGCA
>DMNE01000313.1:18493-18622 GCA_003453735.1 Nitrospiraceae bacterium
GAGGGGAAGGTGCGGGAACTCGCGGAGAGGGTTGTTGCGCACTGCCCTGTTGTAGACAGTCTCGCAAAGCCGACATACCTCTCGGGGGAGATACGGATCACCAAAGGGTAGATGCTGCTCAATAATATC
>DMNE01000310.1 GCA_003453735.1 Nitrospiraceae bacterium
GGAAACTAGGAAAACCGAAAGGTTAAACGAAATGATATGATGAGCGATTTGTTACATATTTCTGTTCAAGCCCAACGGGAATTCTCGGAATCACCACACGGCCGGATGGGAACAGCGGCTCCGACAGGAATTTGGGACTATGTCATTGTCATTCTTTCTGTCGTTGCTGTCATAGTTGCCTTGTACCTCTGTATTAAATACTTCCTTTGCCCCAAAGAAAACGAAGAGGCTCACATAAAGAAAAGAATTCTCGATGATGAGATCATCACAAACCAGGACATGTCCCATGAACGAGAAAGACAGCAATAAGATAGAGGTGTATCTGGATCATAATGCGGAGCCCACCGCAACTTATAGCCCGCCAGGCAGCTTTGAACTGGATACCTCCCATTTAGAAGACGGCCCTCATTTTCTTCGTATCATAGCCACCGACCAGTCCGGCTACAGGGGGGTGCGTATCATTCCTTTTAAAGTTGAAAACGGACCGGGAATAGCAGTAGATGGATTACGAGAAAATGATATTGTCAAAGGGAAAGTCAGTATTCTCATCAACGCCTATGGTGGGGCTTATGCAGAGAAATGGGAGCCTGCGCGTGCTGAAACGCCGGCCCCGATTCCTACGTGGGTCTGGGTGACATTAATTTCTATAGTCGCATGGGCCCTGTATTACGGTATTCAACAGTGGAAACCTACGCCTCAATTTGCAAGCACCCCTACTTACGCGGGATTTGCTATCCAAGCACAAGGGAAAAAATCAAGCGCAGAGCAGGGGGCGCAATTGTACCGCACGAGTTGTGCAAGTTGCCATCAAATTAATGGTCAAGGAGTGCCAAATGTTTTTCCACCAATGGCTGGTGACGCGATTGTGACCGCCCCGGATCCATCTGACCATATAAAAATCGTTTTATTTGGCGCAAAAGGCAGAACCATTAAAGGCGTCACATACCAGGCAGAAATGCCTGCCTGGGTCGAGCAACTTTCTGATGAAGAAGCAGCAGCGGTAATTAACCACGAACGGACAAGTTGGGGCAATAATGCCCCGGTGGTCACGTCGGAAGAAATAGCAAAAATTCGTAGTGAGGGAAATCCTCAGAAATAACCGATTAAGTTTCTGTGAGAAGTTTAGCGACAACTGAGGACTGCCGGATGAGAAAGGAGATCCGTCACTGCTTTGCTTGCGCTTGTCAATCTTATCTCGAATGCGTTAAAATTTATGCATACTGGTTCATGGGCTGAAATTGAAATCGGGCCCATGGAGGAGGAGACAGAGGGCAGTGTTTTTTTATCAGGGACAACGGTGTAAGTCTGACATAGAATACGCGGAGAAACTTTTCGACATTTTCCCATGTCTGCACCACCAGGACGAATTTGAAGCCACAGGCATTGGGATTGCCAAAATTGCCCTTCCCCAGACTCAGGAGGCATGAGCATGACGGATCTGAAGCGCATTTTACTCGTCGAAGACGACCCTCACGATGTTGAACTTACCTTTGCTTGCCTCGCCGAATATAACCTCGCTGATGAGGTTGCGGTGGCGAAGGATGGTGAAGAGGCGCTGGACTACCTATACCGACGTGGCAAGTTTGCCGGCATCGCAAATAGAAACCCCTCGGTAGTGCTGCTTGACCTTAAGCTTCCCAAGGTGGGGGGGCTTGAAGTGCTCAGGCAGGTGAAGACCGATGAGACGTTGAAGATGGTACCGGTGGTAATTCTCACCTCATCCCAAGAGGACCGAGACATGGTCGAAGGCTACCGACTCGGCACAAACGCTTATGTAGTGAAGCCGGTCGATTTCAATAAGTTCGTTGCTGCGATCAAGTGCATCGTGACTTTCTGGGCGGTCGTCAACGAGCCGCCACCAAGCAGTATACATAGACGAAATTGACATGAAACCTATTTTGCGCGTTCTCAATCTCGAGGACAATCGGAATGACTCAGAGCTCGTTCATGCGAGAATGGACGAGGAAGGGATTGAATGTGAGCTGGTATGCGTTGAAACAAAAGACGATTTTATTGCCGCCCTAAGCGAGGGCGGGTTTGATCTGATCCTGGCAGATTATTCACTGCCCTCGTTTGATGGTCTTTCCGCGCTGCAAATAGCAAAGGAAATGTGTCCAGAGGTGCCTTTTATTTTTGTCTCCGGCGCAATCGGAGAAGAAGTCGCAATCGAGACACTCAGAAGGGGGGCAACAGATTATGTCCTGAAAGACAGGCTGTCACGGCTTGCGGCCGCAATAAAGCGAGCGCTGCTCGAAGTCGAAGNNATTTTGTGGACTACCCTTCCGAAGAACTCAAGGGAAAATTCCAGCGGGTGGTCGATACCAAAGAACCTTACAGCGCGTTTGAAAGGCCGTTCACCTTCCCCGACCATCCTGAGTGGGGAACGACCTACTGGGACCTGAACGTGGCTCCCATCTTGGACGAAGACGGAGAGGTAGAATTACTGATCTTCTCGTTGCTTGACGTCACCGAGCGCAGGAGGGCTGAAGAGGCATTGCACCGGCGTGAGCAGGAATTTAAAGCACTGGTCGAAAATGCTCCAGACATTGTGCAAAGATTTGATAGGGAATTGCGGCATATCTACATCAATCCGGCGGCCGAACGCGTAACCGGCATATCGCCTCAGGCATTTATGGGCAAAACCCACAGGGAACTGGGTTTTCCAGAGAATCTTGTCTCCATATGGAACAGAGCATTGCAAGAGGTTATTAAAAGAGGTCGAGAGAAAGTGATTGAATTCGAAATGCCGATGGATCGCGGAGGGGGATACATGGAAGCCCGTCTCGTACCGGAATTCTCGAAAGATGGTTCATTAGAATCCGTGCTTGCTATATCCCGTGATATCACCGATCGCAAGAAGCTCGAAGAAAAACTGCATACAGCTTCCATAACTGATGAACTGACGGGTCTCCTTAATCGCCGGGGCTTCTTGATCTTTGCACAGAAACAGCTTGAAATTGTTAGACGGAATAAGAAAGCTTTCTCTATTCTCTACTTAGACCTTGACGAAATGAAAAAGATCAATGATGAATTCGGGCACAAAGAAGGTGATCAGGCCTTAATTGATATCTCAACCATACTCAAGAAGACCTTTCGAGCTTCAGACATTATCGCCCGCATTGGAGGAGATGAGTTCACCGTTCTTATAACAGACCCTCGCGGCCCCGCGATCGAAAAAACTGTTGCTCAGCATATTCAGGATCATCTCAGAATTCATAATGAACAAACAGAAAAAGGATATAGGCTGTCAGGCAGCATGGGGATGGTACATTACGATTCGGAACAGCCTTCCTCTATTGATGAACTTCTGGCTCGAGCAGATGAATTAATGTATGAGCATAAACAGCATCGTGGGCTTAAAAGGGAGATGATACCATCTTCAAGAGGGGGGAAAAAAGAAGAAAGGCTATACGAACGTTATGAAGCTGAAGATAACTTCTCTGCAGAACTCGTCGTCTCAGACAGTGCCGTAGTAAAAAATATTAGTATCGGCGGACTCTCCGTAAGAACCTCGCAAAGGCTCACGAAGAACACCATATACAAAATTAGGATGCTTTGCAATCACAATGAAGAATTATCGCCGAAAGGCATGGTTGTCTGGTCCTCACTGATGGGGAAAGTTTCTGAGAAGGAAGCCGCCGAACCGTATTATGAGGCAGGTCTGAGATTCATCGAACTGAACGACAGCTTAATAAGTTCTTTAAGGAAGATGATCATCGGTCTCAGTGCCTCCGGAGAAAAAAGGAAATTGGTCATCGGTCTCACTGCCTCCGGATAAAATAGATCCATGCAATGAATACAATGAAACCGATCCACTCTGGATCTACCAGCAAGAGGATTAACTCAGAGGCACAGGGCGATTAACCTGCTTTTCCCCTGTTTGATCGGTAATTCACGCTTTCCTAACGCCACTCTTCCGTCAGATCAAAATACACCTCATTCATTGATCAGTCCTTCGAATATCTTCTTCACTTCCTTCCAGAGTTTATCATGAATGTATGGGTTCCCGGCAACGATGTTACCTGTTGATAGGTAACGAGGCCCTCCACCGAAATCCGTGATAACCCCTCCCGCCTCTCGAATAATAAGACTTCCCGCTGCCATATCCCACGGGCTGAGACCGATTTCAAAAAATCCTTCGCATCTTCCGCACGCGAGGTTAGCAAGGTCAAGAGCAGCAGAGCCTGCCCTCCTTAGATCGCTCACCCTGTGGAAGACATTGATGAAAAGACGCAGATAGGGTTCAATCAGATCTTTCTTACGGAAGGGAAAGCCTGTCGTGATGAGGCTGTCCCTAAGGTCACTGATTGAAGATACATGGATTGCCTGCCCGTTCAATGTCGCCCCAGCCCCTTTTTCAGCCGTAAAAAGCTCGTCTCTCAACGGATCAAAAACAACGCCCGTAATTATTTCCTTTTTCCATTGGAGTGCTATCGAGACAGAAAAGACAGGATATCCATGGATATAATTCGTCGTGCCGTCGAGCGGGTNNGTTCTGATAATGGCTTGTTCAGATTCCCTATCAACACGGGTAACAAAATCCGATGCCTGCTTAAGCCAGATATCATCCTTCGAAAGTCTGTTGAGATTATCAAGCACGATCTCTCCAGCTGTCCTTGCGGCTTTAACTGCAGTTCTCAGCAATTCTTCTTTTTGAGGTTGCATAATTCAAATGCACGATTACATCAAGTCAGGTGGCGAGCAGGACTAAGTTAAACGGCATAAGAGATTTTCCGCACATGATTTTTTTCTTTATTGCAGCCTGCCTCCTTGCCTGAGTTTGATGATGATATTCTGAATCTGTGGCAGTGCCTTCGACGCAGCTATTTCGCCCTCNNAAGAACCGCCTCGTTTCTTTTCGAAAAGTCACTGGGGCCTATATACCCCACCTTCGGCTTAATCACAACGTCAGCCTTTGAAAGCTGTGCAGAAGCGATCTTTGAGTACATGATGCTTATTGACTGGAGGATGGTATCTATGGTTCCCTCAGGTTGTGCGTCTTCAATGGTGGAGGAGACATCCACTGCAATGACGACATCAGCACCGAGTCTCCTTGCAGCTTCAACGGCTACAGGGCTGGCAACCCCTCCATCAACATACATCCGGTTTTCGATCTTCGTCGGTCTGAATATGCCAGGGATAGAGCAACTCGCCCTCACCGCTGTCCCGGTGTTCCCCCTCCCAAAAACCACCTCATTGCCGTTCTGTATGTCCGTTGCGACAGCATAAAAAGGGATCCTCATTTTCTCTATGGGGGTGTTCTTCACTGCCCTGTTGATGAACTCTTCAAGTTTCTCTCCCTTGATAAATCCGTTGTCCGGAATTGTCAGGTCAACAATATCCCCCTTTTCGATGTCGAAGGAAAGTTTCTGCAGCTGAAAAGCATTATACCCGTATGCGTAGAGGCTCCCCACAAAACTCCCCGCACTTGTCCCGACAATCATGTGAACGGGAATTCCGTTGGATTCGAGGACTTTAAGGACGCCTATATGGGCGAACCCCCTCGATGCACCAGCACCGAGGACCAGGGCTATCTTTGCCGGCCGCGGAGGAGGTTGAACTATATTCGGCGTACATGAAGTGAGGCCAAGAACGAGTAAAATAAAGCTGTTGAATATCCTCTTAAAACTCATTTCCTGTGTTACCCAACAGTCCTGACGTCGAGTAGTCCTTTTTAAGGGGCATACCGTTCCCTATAAACATGATATATACCACACCTATTTCTGTATTGCTAATTTACACTAATCTGAGAAGAATCTCAATTATAAGATCGGTTGTCGCAATTTGTAAAAGCGACAAGAGACGCACAAGGAGTGACAAGACGACGAACGGGAAGGGAAAAATGTATTTATGTTTCCCCCTTCAGGCCTGGCATTGATAAGGCGCAGCAAAGCTTGTTTATCCTCTCTCTCTACTTTTTTTTGGCCTCGCGTCTCGGTTATAATGCCAAATGGCGGAGCTTAGACCATGAACGCACTCTCGTTCTCAGGAATACTACTCGGTGCTACCTGCTCAATATTGCTATTAATCCTTGCCATCTATGGGAAAACGAGACTCCATCGCGCATGGCTTCTTGTTAATCTTGCTATTGCCGTATGGGGTATTGGCTCTTACTACATTGGAAAAGCTGCAGATCTGTCATCGGCGGCTAGGGTCTGGCAATGCGTACTTGCAGGGGTCATTCTTATCCCGGTAATCGCGTATCATAGTTGGTGCATCTTCTGTAATGTTGAAAGCGCTCGAAAAAAACTAATCACATTTGCCTATGCACAAGCCCTTTTCTTTCTGTCGTTGGACATCAATGGCCGTTTTGTCACAAGGATGAGAATTACCTATGACTCTGTCTATTATATTCAATCCGCAGGTTTGTTACACGTCGTGTTTTTTTCACTTTGGATGAGCTTCGTAATACTGGGCTATTATGAGCTGGCCCAATACTACCGAAAGAGTTCTGGATTAAGGAAATATCAGGCTTTATATCTCTTGATCGGAGGGTTAATAGGATTTTCTGGTGCAGTTATCGACTTCCTGCCCATGTTTTTCAGAGTTAATATATTTCCGGCCGGAAATTATATCATTTCTACCTATTCCTTGATCACTACTTATGGCATTCTTCGTCATCGTTTTTTAGATTTTCACGTCATTGTTAAGAAAAGTCTCATCTATTCCCTATCTATGAGTCTCATTACCGGCCTGTTTCTATTACTGGTTTTCATCATGACGAAATACCTTACCGAGTTGATTGCTATACCCTCTTTTGCGATTACGGTCATTTGCACTCTCCTTATTGCCTTCCTCTTCACGCCCCTTAAGAATGGCGTCCAATCCTTTGTTGATAAGACGTTCTATAAGACCACGTATGACTACTACACAACGGTCAAGAAGATCAGCCACGACCTCGCTTCATCAATAGGTCTGCGCCCGACTTACAAACTTATTGTTGATACAATTGTTGATACTCTGAAGTTAAGAAAAGCTTATCTCCTGTCTGTTATGGATGACCTTTTTCAACCAACTTACGCCAGATTCCATAGTCAAGAGACTTCTCATGTCGTTTCTGTAGGTGACCTACCAGTAAACGAGGAATCAAGGGAACACTCTACCAAATATCGGGACGAAAAACAGCCGCCTACTGACTCTCTATTAGTCACCATTGCAAAGAAGGGCGAAATTCTTATTAGAGAAGAACTGTCTCATTTGAAAGAACAAGATGCTGCGATCGCCATTGCGGCTGAACTACGTCCTTTTGCTGGCGAAGTTGTTGTACCCATATTTGTCGAAGACAAACTCACCTACTTAATGATTCTTGGAGAGAAATTATCGGCTGATGCTTTTACTGTTGAAGACATTAATCTCCTTTCTACCATTTCGAGCCAGGCTTCTATTGCTCTCAGAAATGCAAAACTCTATGACGAATTGGAAGCGCGGGTCAAGGAGCGGACTGCTCAGCTAACCCTAGCAAATACCTTACTGCAAGAACAGATTGCCGAGAAGAAGAAGGTAGAAGAAGCGTTAAAATCATCCAACGAAGAGATAAAATCTTTTGCCTTTATCGTATCCCATGACATGCGTGCCCCTCTTGTGAACATCAAGGGATTTTCGTCGGAAATGAAAGTCCGCCTAAAAAAATTTACATCCCTTACAGATAAGTTGCTATCCCTCGTGTCCGAGAAGGAACAGGAGGAACTCAAAACGATAGTAGATAAAGAGATCCCTAAAGCATTGGTTTTCATCGAGTCATCGGTTAACCGGATGGATGCACAGATTGGAGCGATTTTGAAATTGTCACGAGTTGGCAGGAAACAACTCCACCCGGAACAAATAAACACGGAAAACCTTTTCCAGTCGATTTTGAGGACGCTTACCCATCAGATCGAAGCAGGCAAAGTTAGCGTTACCATCGGTACTTTGCCGGAGGTCGTTGTAGACAGGTCATCAATGGAACAGATAATAGGCAATCTTCTGGATAATGCCC
>DMNE01000276.1 GCA_003453735.1 Nitrospiraceae bacterium
TTTATCGATCACGGCATGGGCGTGGTGATCGGTGAGACAGCTGAGGTGGGGGAGGACTGTTAGCTCTATCAAGGCGTTACGTTGGGCGGCACGGGGAAAGAAAAGGGCAAGCGTCATCCTACCCTCGGTGATCACGTGGTCGTGGGTACCGGTGCCAAGATCCTGGGCGCAGTAACCATAGGAAATCATGCGAAGATCGGTGCAAATGCCGTAGTGCTTGAACCCGTTGCTGATTATTCAATCGTCGTGGGTGTTCCAGGGAAGATAATCAAGAAGAAGGTTTTGAGAATGATGGAGGAAGGTCCTGTGGAAAGCCTTGCCCGTGTGCACATGCCTGATCCGGTAGAGGAAAAATTCAGGGAGATCGAAAAGCGGTTAGAAAAACTCGAGGGTAAAGGAGGAGTGATGCGTGTTTATAACACCCTGTCCGGGAATAAGGAAAAACTGATTCCTCTGTCTCCGGGGAAAATCGGGATGTACGCATGCGGGGTCACCGTTTATGACCTCAGCCATATAGGTCATGCGAGGAGCTCCATCGTTTTTGATGTCATAAGGAGATATCTAACATTCAAGGGTCTTGCCGTTAAGTACGTCAGAAACTTTACCGATATTGACGACAAGATCATAAACCGGGCCCGAGAGGAAGGCATCACATGGGATGAAGTTGCAAGGAAGTACACAGAGCAGTACTACCGAGATATGGACAGACTGGGTGTTGCGAGAGCGGATGTTGAACCAAAAGCAACAGAGCATATACCGGAGATTATAACAATAGTCAAGACGCTGCTCGACAAAGGGTACGCATACGCTGTTGACGGGGATGTCTATTTCGAGGTTCAGAAATTCCCTGATTATGGCAAACTCTCAAAGAGGGACATCTCGGAGATGCTCGCAGGAGCTCGTGTGGAAGTGGATGAACGGAAGAAAAGTCCCGCGGACTTTGCCCTGTGGAAATCGTCGAAGCCGGGGGAACCTTCGTGGGACAGCCCCTGGGGCCCCGGAAGGCCGGGATGGCATATTGAATGCACTGCCATGTCCATGAAACACATCGGTGAGAGTCTTGACATCCACGGCGGCGGAGCTGACCTGATCTTCCCCCACCATGAAAACGAGTTGGCTCAATCCGAAACATATAGCGGTAAACCTTTTGTCAAGTACTGGGTACATAACGGCTTCATTACGATCGACAGAGAGAAAATGTCGAAGTCCCTGGGGAATTTCTTCACCATACGGGAGATCCTCGATAAGTTCGATCCCGAGGTCGTCAGGTTCTTTCTCCTCTCCACCCATTATAGAAGCCCCATAGAGTTCTCCGATGAATCACTGCGTGAGGCCGAGTCGTCGTTGGACAGATATTACACCACGGTCATCAGGATTGAGGATTTCTTACGAGAAGGGGTTGAAAAAGAAAGGCCGTCTGCTGAAGAAACATCCCTTGAAGAAAATCTCGCCGCTTTCATGAATGAGTTCAGCGAAGCAATGGATGATGATTTTAACACTGCACAGGCACTCGGACATATCTTTGAACTGATAAGGGAGACCAACAGGTTTTTAGACTCGAGGCCTTCGGGTCAGAAGGCAAGAGATCTCTTAGCAAAGACAAGAGATGTTCTGAGTCAACTGGCAAGTATTCTGAATATCTTCAACAAAAGACCTGAAGAATGGTATGACGCCTTGATGCAATCCAAGAAGATCCCTTACACAAAGGAAGAGATCCTCAACAAGATACAGCAGCGGCAAATAGCCAGACAGAGGAAGGATTGGGCAGCGGCAGATGCCATAAGGAAGGAACTCGAGCAACACCGGATTATCCTCGAAGACAAGAAAGACGGAACTAGATGGAAAGTAGGATGAAGCAATGGTCACCGTTTAGTGATCTGCGTGATCTGCGGTGCGGGCTCCTTGTCCTAAAACCTTCAACTCAAATACAAGAGATGGGAATCTTTTTATCTCTCACTGAGCCGCTCTCTTCGCCAGCCTGCCTCTTTCCTTCATATGCTCCATCAGGACCTCTCTCATAAGAGAACATGCTTCGATGACTTTGTAGTTTGAAACGCTGTAATAGATATTGATTCCTTTCCTCCTCGATTGAAGTATTCCCTTATATCTCATTACCGCCAGATGCTGAGACACGTTTGCCTTGGGGACACCCAAAATCTCCACGAGTTCACTCACGGTCTTTTCGCCTTCCTTGAGAGCATTCAGGATTTCAATCCTCTTGGGGCTTGCAAGAGTCTTGCAAATATCAGACTGCATTTCAAACAGCGCTTTATTCTTCCGCATATATGCATATTCTAAGTATTTACGGCAGGAAGGTCAAGATCTCTCTACCCGCACAGATTTTTACATGAGGCTGCAGGGCTTCTCCCGGTCTTGCTGCGCGACTTTACATTTCAACGGTATTTACGGTATCTTGTATGATGATCGACCTTCATACCCATACCCTGCTCAGCGATGGAGAACTCCTGCCCTTTGAGCTGGTGAGAAGGGCTGTTGCAAAGGGCTATACTGCCATTGCCATAACTGACCATGTTGACCAGTCCAATATAGATTTTGTAGTACCGCGAATCGTCAGCGCACTAAAAAAATTAAAGGGACTCGTCCCCGTCGAGCTGATCCCCGGTGCCGAGATAACGCACGCGCCACCGAAACTCATCCCTGACCTCGTAAAAGAAGCCCGCTTCCTCGGAGCGAGGATGGTCATTGTCCACGGTGAGACGATTGTTGAACCGGTCTTGGAAGGAACAAACAGGGCCGCTATCGAGGCTGCAGCCGATATCATATCTCATCCGGGATTAATCACTACAGAAGATATACTCTTTGCCAAGGACAAGGGGATTGTGCTTGAGATAACCTCTCGAAGTGGGCACTCACTGTCTAATGGTTATGTGGCAAAGGAGGCGATTAAGTTCGGTGTGCCTTTGACGATAAACACTGATTCCCACAGCCCCGGAGACCTCATCACGGAAGCAACCGCGAGAAAGATACTCTTGGCAGCCGGGATAGATGAAAGTCGGGTTGAGTCAATATTCGAAAACGCAAAACTGCTCGTTGAAAAAGCGCTAAGGGGGAATTAATGCCAAAGGCTATTAAAAAGAAGGTTGCAAAACCCGCGAGGAAAGAAGAAGATGTAAAGGATATCATGCATGATATAGGCAAATCCATCGCCGAGAGAAAGAGCTACCTTCTGCCGATTGTGATCATAATAGCCTTAGCGGTTCTCGCAGGAGCAGGGTCTTTCTTTTATCGTTCAACCATGAATACGAAGGCAGACGCCCTTGAATATGACGGGTATAGAATATATTACGGGCTGTACCAGAAGCAGCCCCTTCAAAAAGAAACTCAGTACCAGCAGGCCCTCGAAAAATTTCAACAGGCGTATGCTGCGAGAAAGTCACCCTACTCGCTCTTTTATATTGCGGCTTGCTATGACGAAATGGGTAAATACGACGATTCCCTGAAGGCCCTGAAGGAGTTGAATGAACAATTTCCCGATGACGAAAGATACGTGCCCCTTTCTTACTATAAAATGGCACTTATCGACCTTAAGAGAGGCAAGAACGATGAGGCGCTGAAACTTCTTGATACTGTATGCAATTACAAAACGGGTGCATTCAAAGAGCTTGCCCTGTTGGAATCTGCAAGAATTCTCGAGTCGATGGGCAAGAAAGAGGAAGCTGCAAAAAAATATGGGCAGTTGAAGAAAGACTTTCCGAATTCACCATTTGCAAAGGCAGGGCAAGCACCGGCCGAAGAGAAAAAAGACTAATTAGTTAGATAGGAATCTTTTTTACTCAGCGATGTTACGAGGATTCTTTTATTCCTCTTCCTTCTGGATTTCTTGTATACAGCCTTCTTGATCATTACCTTCTTGATCATTACCTTGTCATCCCTATCCAGCGAAAACTTCTCTTTCGGGGGAAGGTAGATCTTTTCACCAGCCCTTACGGCCGGAACTCCCTTATTGAGCTCGCTGATCACGCTAGCAGGTATACCCGTTTTACATGCGATCTTCTTTACGGTATCTCCCTTTCTAACCGTATAGGTGGCAATCGTAAATCGTTCATCTTCAGGGATTCTCGATAGATTTTCGATGAAGAGATCCCTCGCGCCGACCGGTATCCTCAAGGCGTAGGAACTAACATTGGCCGGGGTGCTCCATCGCCTGAGTTCAGGGTTAAGCTCCCTGATAGCATTGACCGTAGTTTGTGCACAACTCGCTGCAATATCAAGGTCAAGCGGCTTTTCAAGCGTCACCTCATCGTACTGCAGGGGAGCACGATAATCCAGATTCTCAAATCCATAGGATTGGGGATCCGCTGCAATCATCGTTGCTGCTATGAAGCGTGGGACGTATTCCTTTGTTTCATTATTAATTTGCCTTGTGCTCAGCAGCGCCCAATAATCATCGCTTTTTGACCGGTTCAATGCCTTGAGGATCTTCCCTTCGCCCGCATTGTAAGCGGCCATTGCAAGGTTCCACGACCCGAACATGTCATAGAGATCTTTGAGATAGTTTGCAGCGGCTTCAGTGGACTTTACCGGGTCTTTTCTCTCATCCCGCCACCAATCGATCTTAAGACCGTATCGCTTGCCCGTGGAAGCGATAAACTGCCATGGGCCTACAGCCTTTGCCACTGAATAAGCATTGGGACTGAAACCGCTCTCTATGAGGGAAAGGAAAGCTATATCTTCTGGTACGTTATTTGCCCTAAAGATTTCCTTCATCATTTCAAGATATTTCCCCGACCTCGCCAGCCAGATCGAGAATCTTTCCTTTATCGTTTCTGCGAATAGTGAGATATTCCGGTTTACTGCTTTTGTGGCAACGGGAGTAGCGGGATACGATGTAGTAAGCCCTTGATTCACTTTTGTATCAGGCTGCACGTCTATCGTTTCTGAGGATAGTGAGATATTCCGGTTTACTGCTTTTGTGGCAACAGGAGTTGCGGGATACGATGTAGTAAGCCCTTGATTCACTTTTGTATCAGACTGTGCGTCCTGGGGTTGCTCTTCAGCAGGCTGCTCTGGAGCGGAGAGGGTTTGATCAGTCGGGACTTTATCCTGGTCGAGAGCAGGGGACGCTTTAGAATCCTCAGAGAGAAGCTCATCGCTCCATGCATTTTGAATACTACCAAGAGAAGAGAAAAGACAAAAAAACAAGCAAGATAGCACGATGGATATAATCCTTTTGCTCATATCGCCCCTATTTTTTCTGAAAATTACCCATTTGTCAAGAAATATTTTCTTTCTTGCCATATTTTTCGTTCTTTTGTCCTCAGGACACAAGTCAGCAGTTCAGGCCCTGCGTCACCGCTTGATGGCTTGCCTGGATAGTGCGGTAACGGGATGACGGAGAGCATTCTTTGCGGAGATACGGAAGGATCGGAATAAGAAGCACCGCGAGATATGGGTCTGAAATCGTAAAAAAAACCCCTGTAAACCATGCTTTTAAGAGACCGAAGAGAAAACCCCTGAAAAAGCGTCTGCTCTCCCAGGGCTGGGTTCAGTTCCTCAAATCAGTAAAGCGAAACGGAACTTTATGGGCGGACAATAATCACGGATCTGCCTACCAACGTAGTTTCGCAAATTCACTGGGTTGATATGTTTAAACTGTTGATCCCTTCTGCTGTTCTGGTATCTCACCCACGAGTCAGTGGTTTGCAAAATTTCTGTCGAAATGTTAGATTTTTCCATGAGATACGGCGAGCGCGCAGTAAAAAAAGCATGCTTGGAGATTTGGGATAATCCCTGTGCAGAGCGAGAGTATGAAATCAATATCAGTTTCCCTGAGTTTACCTGCCTCTGCCCCCGTTCGGGCTATCCTGATTTTGCCGCAATCAAAATAACCTATGTGCCCGCTAAAAAAATAGTGGAGCTCAAATCTCTGAAGCTCTATCTCAACTCTTTCAGGGACATCCACATTTCCCACGAGGAGGTTACTAATAGGATATACTCGGAAATCGAGAAGCGATTGAAACCGAGATTTCTCGAAGTTATCGGGGATTTCAATCCGAGGGGGAATGTGAAGACGCTCATAACGGTTAGCTCGGAAGGCCGTAAGAAGAAGCCTCTGGAGTCAGCGTTTACGCACCCTTCGCCCTGTCGATAAAGAGCTTCATTTTTACGTGGTCCTTTCTGCCCTTTTTCTGCTCCGTTCCACTGCTCACGTCGACGCCATAGGGTCTGACTCGTTGAACAGCCTTCACTACATTGTCGGGATTCAGCCCGCCGGCGAGAATGATCCTTCCAAAGCGCTTCGCATCCACTGCAATATCCCAGTTGAAGATCTGCCCTGTGCCCCCCAGGGATTCCGGCGCGTAAGTATCCAGGAGAAATGCGGAGACCCGATAACGATTCAGCGGTTCAAGGTCGCTCAAATCCTTTACCCTTATCGCCTTAATAACCCGTTCGGTTATCGCGCACGCCTCCGGAGGTTCGCTGCCATGGAGTTGCACGATAGAAAGGGGAGCATCTCTCACAATCTTCTCTATCACCTCTCTGCTTTCGTTTACAAAAACACCGATTGAGGTCACAAAGGGCGGGAGCTTTCGGATAATGTTTTTCGCCTCATCCGGAGATATGTGCCTCGGACTCTCCTTATAAAAGACAAACCCGAGGGCGTCAGCCCCAAACTCCACAGCTGCCAGGGCGTCATCGATATTCGTTATACCACATATCTTAATTTTGACCATCTTACCTTCAGGCTGCTGTTCCAAAGAACGTATTCAAATGTAGCGAGCTACCCTGAACATGTTCCCACCTCTGGGAAGGAGGCAAGTTTCGCTCTGCGATTGACCGGCGCAGTGATAGCGGCCTGAGCCCTCCTGCCGTTGGACTTTCGTCTCCTACAGCGCTCTGTCCGTATGGTTGTCCGGTGTCTGCAGTCCT
>DMNE01000291.1:0-8158 GCA_003453735.1 Nitrospiraceae bacterium
CCAACGACAGGCATGATTCCTAAGGTCATGCCGAGGTTCACGAAAAAATAGATGGTGAACATGAAGGAGATGCCAATGGCCAGATATCGGCCGAAGTCGTCCTTTGCCTTTCTCGCTGTGTCGAGACCACGGAGAATAAAAGCGAGGTAGAAGAACAAGAGCAAAAAGCTTCCGGCAAAGCCCCACTCTTCAGCAAAGACTGCNNTTGAGATAGCCTTTTCCGAAGACCTTCCCTGAGCCAATCGCAACTTTTGATTGGGTGATATGATATCCGATGCCAGACGGGTCAACCTGCGGCTCTAAGAAGACCACGAGCCTGTTCTTTTGGTAGTCCTTAAGCCCTTCCCAAAATATGCTGCCGATAAACGGTACCGAGATAAGGCCGAGAAGGATCATCAGAACAATGACCTTCTTCTGGAGACCCTTTGTAGCGGTGACCAACAAGAACACAAGCACGAGTATCACTGCCGTGCCGAGGTCTGGTTGTTTTGCAATCATGAGCAGAGGAAGAAAGACGAGGGACAGGAAAATCTTGAGGAGGGAGAGGAGCCCGATTTTTTCCTGTATTCCGCTGATATACCGAGAGAGCGCAATCACGTAGATGAGCTTAAACACTTCCGATGGCTCAAAAGAAAATATACCGAGGTTAAGCCACCTCTGGGCCCCCATCCCTGTCTTGCCGTGAAGAAAGACCAACGCCAGGATAAATAACCCAAAACCATAAAGTATACGCGATAATCTGCTTAGCCATATATAATCGAAGCTGACGAAGGCTGCTAAGGCGAGGAAGCTGAACAGAAGCCAGTAGAACTGCTTTATATAGTACGTCGGCACCTCACCCGAGATGGGTGAGCGCGTTGCGCTGAATATGGTCGTTATCCCGATAAGGGAAAGCATTGCAACGAGGGTAAACGTTATCCAGTCAAAGTTTTTTATGAGGCGTCTATCGATTTTCATGAGTTGTTCCCTCGTCGGATCTTTCGGCCTGTGCGCTGATGCTCTGTGACTGCTGACTCTCCACGGGTAGTTTTGTTGCAGGTACTGACCCCTGACTGCTCTTCAGATATGCCTCTATCGCCCGCTTTGCGATCGGTGCTGCAGCTCCTCCACCATGCCCGCCATGCTCTACCATGACCGCCAGGGCGATCTCGGGCTGTTCATACGGGGCGTAGGAGATGAACCATGCATGGTCCTTCTGCATTTCAGAAAGGTATTTGGAATCTCTTTTAAGCCCCACTACCTGGGCAGTGCCAGTCTTTCCGCAGATATGGGCCATCGGAGACCGTGCTGCCCATCCAGTGCCCCCCTGCTCATTGACCACTCCGAATAGGGCCTTGTTTAGAATAGAGAAGGTTTCCGGCTTGATATTGAGCCGTTTCACGGGTTGAGGGTTATCTTTAAGTAGGAGTATCGAAGGGGCATATACAGATCCACCGTTTGAAACGATGCTCGTCAAGCGGGCCATCTGAAACGGGGTAACCGCAACATATCCCTGGCCTATGGCAGCATTGAATGTTTCGCCGAGATACCACGGCTGTTTCTTCTTGTCCTGTTTCCACTTGGTGTCAGGGATGAGTCCGCGCCGTTCCTTTACAAGCATCAGTCCGATTTCGCTGTCAAGGCCGAGTTCACGCGCATATGAAGCAATCCTGTCAATACCCAACTTTTTCCCCGCCTCATAGAAGTAAACATCGCATGACTCAACCAGTGCACGGTGTAGGGAGAGGATCCCGTGGCCTTTCTTCTGCCAGCAGCCAAAGTGCCACCTGCCGTAAGTTATCCCGCCCTTGCAGGTCACCTTTGTATCAGGGGTTACAACCCCTTCTTCAAGAGCTGCGATGGCAGTGACAACCTTGAATGTGGAGCCTGGCGGATACTGGCTCTGGAGAGCCCTATTCAGTAAGGGCTGCTTTGGGTTCTTTATGATATCTTCCCATTGTCTAGGGGTGATTCCCCGTGCGAACAGATTCGGGTCAAAGGAGGGCTTGCTTGCTAGGGCAAGTATCTCACCGGAATCGGGTTTGAGCGCCACAAGGGCCCCGGTTTTGTCACCAAAGGCCTCCTCTGCCTCCTTCTGAAGTTTGATGTCCATTGCTAATTTCATGTCTTCACCTCTGACAGGGGGCTTTTCCTGAATGAGCCTGAGCTCTCTCCCGAGAGCATCCACTTCAATCACCCGTTCGCCTGGAGTGCCTCGTAATTCTTTATCGAAGAGCCTTTCTACCCCCCACTGTCCTATGAACGCATCAGAGGGCACATCCCGAAACTTCGGGTCTTTTGACTGGGATTGGTTCGGCTTACCGAGGTACCCTATGAGGTGTGCGCCCACACTTCCAAAAAGGTATTCCCTGCTCACATCCACATCAATGGAGAGGCCGGGGAAATCCGACCTTCTCGCCTCAATGAATGCAATATCCTTTGGAGAAAGACCATCCTTAAGCCGAATGGGTTCATAGATGCTCCGGTTATGCCTGATCCTCTCAGCCAATGTCTCCCTGTCCATACTGAGGAGTGTGGAGAGTGCTGTTATGTCTATCCTATCAAGGATTTGCGGATTGATGGATACGGAATAGTACGGTGAATTCTTTACTAAAGGCACGCCATTTCGGTCATAGATTATACCCCGGGGTGCTGCGACCTTGACTATGCGCAGCCTGTTCTCTTCCGACAGTCTCCTGTACTCATCACCCTGAAGTATCTGTAATTGCCAGAGCCTTATCACGAGAATAAAAAACAGGGCCGCGATCAAACACACGACGCCCAAAATCTTTTCCGATGGATTTCCGTTACTCTGCATTTTTCGGTTTAATAAAGATTCCGATGGCCGCATTCAAGAGGCCCTGAACCACAATAGTGAGGATTGCCCTGGACCATGGGGCAGGGGGCGTTTCATAGAAGACCTGTGAGAGGTAGACAACGAAGCCATCCATGATTGTAAGGGAAAAGACAGCCAGCATGCCCAGCAGCGGTGTCCATCGGAATACCCCCTCGAAAAGAGAGGACGAGAAAAATCCTACCAAGCCTTTCCCGAGGAGGTTCGGTCCGATCATGCCGCCGACAGCGGCGTCCTCGATAACACCTATCAATGAACCAAGGAGCATGCCCTTTCCTGTGGCAGCATTGATCCCGATATAGTAGGTTGCGACGACCACCAGCGCCGGCGCAATACCAAAGATCGAAAGTTCCGTCTGGAGGACGAGCGAAAGGACGACGCCTAGGACAATGAAAACAGTCTTCATCGTTTTATGACGACAACCTCGTCGAGTTTCGTCATTTCCTGAAAGGGTGTAACTTCCACGTGTTGAAAGATGCCGCTGCCTTTTTTTGATATCCGTGATATAAGCCCTACAGGTATTTCAGGCGGGAAAAGATCATCAAACCCCGAGGTCACAAGCACGTCACCTTCCTTCAGGGACTCATCTTGGGGGATGTATTTTAGGACACAGGAACCCGAACCGGTTCCTGAAACTATCGCTTCTTTTCTCGTTTCCTGAATCTTCACTGATGCAGAGAAGTTGATATCAGTTATGAGCAGCACATACGCGTAATGATCATTTACTAGGGAGACTTTGCCGATGAGGCCCGCCGGCGTTATAACGGCCATATCCTTTGTTATCTCGTGGTCCTTGCCTTTATCGATGACGAGCGTGTTTGCCCATCTGTCCCAACCCTTTGAAATAATTCTCGCTGTTGCAACATACCTCCTCTCCTTCTCTTTGAGGGAAAGTATCTTCCTCAGCCTCTGATTTTCGAAGAATACGTCACGGTACCTCTGTTGATCCAATTTGAGCTTCCCTATCTCATCTTTCAGTTTCTTGTTCTCCTCATCCCTCAGCATGACCTTCCTGAAGGGCTCTTGAAAAGAGGAGGAAATAGAATGAAATAGGGCGTTTACCTCGTTGAGCGAAGGGCTTACGAATCTGAAAAGAGTGATAACGCCCTTGTTGCTCTGGTAGGTCATAAGAGTGCATGACAAAATAACCAGCAGGAAAAGAGGGAAAATCCGCTTGAGGGACATCAGGTTATGGCGATCTTTTTCAGGAGTTCCAACTCATCGAGCATCTTGCCGACTCCACGTACAACCGCAGAGAGCGGGTCATCTGCAATAATTACGGGTAGCCCGGTCTCTTCCCGTATCAATTTATCAAGTCCCCTCAATAGTGCACCACCTCCTGCCAAAACAATACCTTTGTCGACGATATCGGCAGCAAGCTCGGGGGGGGTGTTTTCGAGAGTTACCTTTATGGTGTCGAGGATTACGCTGACCGTCTCATTGAGGGCTTCCCGGATCTCCGCTTCACTAACCACTATGGTTTTCGGAATTCCTGATATTAAATCCCTTCCTTTTATCTCTATGGTCTTGATGACGTCATCGACAACACAGGCTGAACCGACTTCTATCTTAATCAGCTCAGCGGTCCTGTCGCCGATCATGAGGTTGAACTTTCGCTTTACATAGGCGATGATGGATTCATCCATCTTGTCACCACCAACCCTAACAGCCTTGCTGTAAACGATTCCGTCAAGGGAGATGACAGCGATATCGGTCGTTCCTCCGCCGACGTCGACGATCATATTTCCCGAGGGTTCACCTACAGGGAGGCCCACACCGACCGCAGCGGCCATAGGTTCTTCAATGAGATATACCTCCCGTGCACCTGACGCCTGCGCAGCGTCCTTGACAGCCCGCTGCTCCACCTGGGTGATTCCGGAAGGAACACCGATTATTACCCGCGGTGAGAGAAAGCTCTTCCGGTTATGAACTTTCTTGATGAAGTATTTCAACATCTCCCCCGTGGCGTCAAAATCAGCAATGACACCATCTTTCATTGGCCGTATGGCCATGATATTTGCGGGGGTTTTGCCTAGCATTTTTTTTGCATCTGCTCCGACCGCCACGGTTCTCTTGTTATCTTTCCGCACAACGACGACGGAAGGTTCATTACAAACAATCCCCTTGCCCTTGACAAAGACAAGTGTATTCGCTGTGCCAAGGTCTATTGCGAGATCGCTGGAAAACATGCCAAGTATGTTATCGAAAAGCATTTATCCTCCTGAAAGGTGCGCCGCGTCTGCGCCTACGGTTCGCGTGTTTCGTTCTTAAGTGGTGTCCCCTCGATTACCAGGGTTTTTGCGAGTTCATCTCCGAGCCTCATGCCGTCTTTACTGCCAAGGAGTATCAAAAACTCTACAGCTAAGATGATCACGGTCAATATCCAGCCGATCAGAGGCACTCTGTACAGCAAAAGTCCCGATCCAAGGGGAGCATTCCGCACTATTGATTCCTTCATTGAGCAAGGGATTCCGGCGGCGGTCGAGACGACCCTCAGACCCATGAGTCGTTTCCCGATACTCCTTCCGTCAAAGAGTCCGTCGCTGATGAGAAGATAGGATAGCCCTGCATAAAAGCCCGCCTTTGGAACCATCTCCGTTACGAGGGCAATAAGGATAAAATCAAGCGCCTTTGCAAATACCCTGAGGAGCAGGCTGGCCTTCTTTAACCCATCAGACATCTAAGAATACTACCAGATACCATTGTTATTTTTCAATATTTCTTCGGTCTTTTCCGTTTTACTTTCAGGTATGTTTTTTTACGGGTTATTCTTGTATCGTATTATAATGGGGAAGGGGAAAGATTTATCAGTGACAGGTCTCGGATGCTCCAGCAATAAGAAGATATAACAACAGGTGATGTTTTGATAATGTGTGAGCCCTGAAAGGTGCCCCATTTGCGTTATTGCCAGGAGCGCGTGTGACCAAGCAATCTCTTACGCTTTTGCTCGATGGTGAGAGGAGATTATTTCACTGGGTTTGTAATCACTAAACCGGAGATTTATTGGCACTCTCATCTTTATGAATAACCAAATGTACTGAAATGACAGGGAGTAAAGGGTGCAACTCGTAGTCGCCACGCGCAATAGGAAGAAAATAGAAGAGATAAAGAGGATCCTGCAAGGGGTTCCGGTGGAGCTTTTTACCCTTGCCGATTTCCCGGGATGTCCTGAAGTCGTTGAGGATGCTGGTTCATTTCGAGGAAATGCGATGAAAAAGGCGTCGGCAGTCGCTCACTTTACAAAAAAGCCTGCTCTTTCTGATGATTCGGGACTTGAGGTATATGCGTTAAACGGTGCTCCTGGTGTTTTGTCTGCCCGCTATGCAGGTGAGGAGGCCGATGACAGGAGGAACCTTGCCAAACTGCTCTCAGAGATGCAAGGCGTGGAAGAGGGCAGACGGGGAGCCCGTTTTGTCTGTTACCTTGCGCTAGCATTCCCTGACGGCAGGGGAAAGACATTCAAGGGAAGTGCGGAGGGCAGGATCGGAAGAAAGCCCAGAGGCTCCCATGGCTTTGGCTACGACCCTGTCTTCTATCCGGAAGGACATGAGAGAACCTTTGCAGAGATGACTTCTGATGAAAAGAATGCCCTGAGCCACAGGGGCAAGGCGCTCGGGAAATTCAAGGAGTACATGGCCAAGCTTGCATGCGAAGAGCATGTGTAACCCGAAGTTGCCTTCCANNAAGGAGTACATGGCCAAGCTCGTATACGAATAGAGCACGTGTAGCCAGAAGTTCCCTTCCATCCTCAAGTGTCACCCTAGAACCCTCTCTTCATATATAAGAAAAATTAATGCATTAATTTTAATTTCTTTCTTGCAAAAAAGTGATGGTTGTCATAAATTAGTTACCTATTTGGTAAGGGCTGTTTTTAACGTGAAGAGTCCTGCAAATTCCAAGGGAGAGGGGAAAAGCGGTTATTCTAGAATCATTGTCTGCTTTTTCTGAGATGATTCTGTGAAGTTCATACCTAAATAGATACGGAGGCATACATGAGGCTGGTATTACTTGGTGCACCAGGAGCAGGCAAAGGGACGCAAGCA
Source organism: Nitrospiraceae bacterium (assembly GCA_003453735.1). Lineage (GTDB taxonomy): Bacteria > Nitrospirota > Thermodesulfovibrionia > Thermodesulfovibrionales > UBA9159 > UBA9159. The sequence goes on from DMNE01000291.1 coordinate 6,877, forward strand.
AAAAAACTCATCGAAAAATATGCAATTCCACAAATATCGACCGGTGATCTCTTAAGGGCAGCTGTTGGTGCCGGGACACCGCTTGGCAAAGAGGCAAAATCTTACATGGACAAGGGCGAACTTGTTCCAGACAAGGTAGTGTTAGGAATGGTAGAGGAGAGACTAAAACAGGATGATAGCAAGAAAGGTTACATCCTCGACGGTTTTCCAAGGAACACAGCCCAGGCAGAGGCGTTGGATAAGATGCTTGGGTCATTGGGTATGCCTTTACAAGCAGCATTGAGCGTGGATGTACCTTTTGACGACCTCATGAAGAGACTTACCGGTCGCAGGACATGCCGGGCATGCGGCCAGATGTATAATGTCTATTTCAACCCATCGAAAAAAGGAGGGGAATGCGATAAATGTGGCGGCGAATTNNCTCTTACTGCCGCACTCAGTGTCGATGTCCCGTTCGACGATCTTATGAAAAGACTTACCGGCAGAAGGACCTGCAAGTCCTGCGGCCAGATGTACAATATTTATTTCAACAAGCCCAAGAAAGATAACGCCTGCGACAAATGCGGCGGCGAACTATTCCAGAGGGATGACGATAAGGAAGAGACGATTAAGAAAAGGCTTGAAGTATACAACTCCCAGACAGCCCCGCTTATCAATTATTACAAAGGCAAAGGCATACTGAAGACGGTGAGCGGAACGGGGAGCATAGATAAAATCTTCAAAGATGTTTGCAACACCTTGGGCATTTCATAGTCTATTCACGTCCGTTAAAAAATACAAGAGGAGGCAAATGTATGGCACTGGTAAACCCGCATGGCAAGCAAAAGAAGTTGATGCCACTGCTTTTGACAGGAAAGGAATTGCAGGCAGAAAAGGAAAGGGCAAAGACCATCACCCAGGTCAGGGTGACATCGAGGGAAACCGGCGATTTAATCATGATGGGAATCGGCGGTTTTACTCCGCTTAAGGGTTTCATGGGGTACGATGATTGGAAGGGAGTTTGTGATGCTTTTAAAATGGCTGATGGTACCTTTTGGCCGATCCCGGTAACCCTTTCTACATCAGAGGGACAGGCAAACAGCATTAAGAAGGGCGAGGAGATCGCCCTGGTGGATGAAGAATCCGGCGAACTCATGGCAACCATGAAGGTTGAAGACAAGTATAAGATAGAGAAAACGCATGAATGTAAGCAGGTTTTCAAGACAACGGATAAAGAACATCCGGGGGTTGCTAAAGTAATGTCTCAGGAAGAGGTTAACCTCGCAGGACCCGTTAAGGTGTT
>DMNE01000291.1:8177-10139 GCA_003453735.1 Nitrospiraceae bacterium
TGCAGTTGAGAAACCCGATGCACAGGTCCCATGAATACCTGGCGAAAATCGCCATTGAAACCTGTGACGGGGTGTTAATCCATCAGCTCCTGGGAAAATTGAAGGCAGGCGATATCCCCGCAGAAGTCAGGGTTAAGGCGATTAATAAACTGACTGAACTCTATTTTGTGAAAGACACGAGCATNNTGCGCTCTTCAGGCAGAATTACGGATGCAGCCACCAGATTATCGGTCGCGACCATGCAGGCGTTGGCGAGTACTACGGACCATTCGACGCTCAGAAGATCTTTGATGAGATTCCAAAGGACGCCCTCGAAACAAAACCGCTCAAGATCGACTGGACGTTCTACTGCATGAAGTGTGATGGGATGGCCTCCATGAGGACATGCCCGCATGGGAAAGAAGACAGGCTTCTCCTCAGCGGGACAAAGTTGAGGAAAATGCTTTCTGAGAACGAGCCGGTTCCTGATCATTTCAGCCGTCCGGAGGTTCTTGAAATCTTAAGGGAATATTATTCAGGACTAACAGAGAAGGTCGAGATAAAGACACATAAATATGCAGAAGGCGCATGACGCTGGCAATATGCAGCGGAGAAAAAGGAAGAAGCGGTGCGAGAGCGAAGTGCTTTTTTCCCTTTCGCCGTGTCTCGCTGAGAGGGGGTGAAGATAGTAGGGTTCGGATGGCCTTAAAAGGTAAGGCTGATATTTTTAAATATTTAACAAGGAGGTAAGAATATGCCGAGTTTTGTGATTACCGAGAAGTGTGATGGATGTAAGGCTCAGGATAAGACAGCATGTCAGTATATCTGTCCTCATGATCTCATGGCCCTCGACAGGGAAAAAATGAAGGCTTATAATCAGGAGCCCGAGCAATGCTGGGAATGCTTTAACTGCGTAAAGATCTGCCCCCAGCAGGCAATCGAGGTCAGGGGTTATTCGGACTTCGTTCCCCTCGGGTCCAGTACTATCCCACTGAGAGGCACTGACTCTATTATGTGGACGATCAGGTTCAGGAGCGGAATACTCAAGAGGTTCAAGTTCCCTATTAGAACAACGGCAGAGGGTTCGGTGGACCCCTATGCAGGGAAACCAGAGCCTGATTTTGCAACAGTTAAACAGCCTGGTTTCTTTACCGGTGCGGCAAGAAAAGAATAATACAGAGGAGGTGAATATAAATGGAAAAAGAAACGTGTACATTTTCTTATTGCAAGAAGCCCGAGGTAACCGAAGTTGAATGTGATCTCCTGATCTTGGGTGGCGGTATGGCGGGATGCGGCGCTGCATTCGAGGGATGCCGCTGGGCAAATGCAAAGGGACTGAAGGTTGTCTTGGTCGACAAGGCAGCAACAGACAGAAGCGGCGCAGTTGCTATGGGCCTTTCTGCTATTAATACTTATGTTGGCGAGAACAAGGTCGAAGATTATGTGAGGTATGTAAGGGGCGACCTGATGGGTATCATCAGGGAGGATCTTGTATTTGACCTCGGCAGAGTTGTTGATGATTCCGTGCAGCTCTTTGAGGAGTGGGGTCTCCCGATCTGGAAGAAGGGTGATGACGGATTCTCAATAGATGGTCATGAGGCAAAAGAAAAAGGCAAGCCAATGCTCAAGGACGGAGGGACACCGGTGAGATCCGGTAAATGGCAGATAATGATTAACGGCGANNATGGCACAGAACCATTTTGAAAGGGTTTTGATCACCGGCCCACTTATGGACGTAAACGGGAAGAACGTAGCAGGAGCAGCAGGCTTTAGCGTGAGAGAGAATAAAATTTATGCCTTCAAGGCAAAGGCTATAATCAACGCTACTGCTGGCGCCGTTAATTGCTTCAGGCCGAGGTCGACCGGTGAAGGTATGGGAAGGACCTGGTATCCTGTTATGAGCGCGGGATCAGGTTATGCTTTCGGAATGCTGGCCGGCGCCGAGCTGACCTTAATGGAGAACAGATTCGTGCCTGCAAGATT
>DMNE01000001.1 GCA_003453735.1 Nitrospiraceae bacterium
TATAGGGCAGACGTCGGCACGTGGGTCATCCTCGTAATGCAATTTCAACGAGGAGACTATTTCGAGACTGCAGTCATTCTCTAATGTTCAAACTCCCATGCTCGTTAGACCCCCAGATTGCACCCACCGATGGAATCAAACCGGCTACATGGCAGCCAGGCCGTTTACCCCACGCCCTATCTTGGTTGGTTACCTACCCCGAGGTGTGGTATCACTACGTGTCCGCTTTGGGCAACTGACACGACCGGACTCTCACCGGCTGGATTGTAGCTTTGTCGGCTACTCCACCCTACTTCAGTCTCGCAGCCCCCAAGGACAACACCAATATACTCTGCACAAAAGTTTGGAGCGCGCTGTCAATCTATCATAGTATCTGATAACCTTCATGCGAGGAGTTTCGTCGAGCGTGTTGGTTTCGAAAGAAAACCTCGATTCTTGCCCGGTCTCGTGTATGGGGCGAACTCCCGTGTTTTCTATACTTCACACCTTTGAAACCTGATATAATGATGCTATATAATTGGACTGGTACTCTCGAGAATTGATTAGCTTGAAGAAAGAAGTGGAAAACTGAGGAGGTGTACCATGGGATTCTTTGCATTTTTAGGTTTCGTTATGTGGGTGGTTCTCATGGTGCTAATATTTAAGAAAGCGGGATATTCGGGCATCCAAATTATACTGCTATTTATACCACTTGTTAATGTCATCGCATTCATCTGGTTTGCCCTCACTGAGTGGCCTATCGAAAAGGAATTGAGAAGCTTGAAGGCCAAGTCCACTGGTACGAGCTGAAAGAATTATATTGGTAGGACGACGCTTACCCTTTTGTAATTATTTTCACTTGTACCCGTCATAATGATCAGAATGCTCTAAAGTGAGGACTTCTATGGCAGAACCAAGGGGTGTGCCTGTCGCCAGCTTGTTATGAGCGGCTTGTTCTTGATATCAGTGTGAAGGCGGTAGACTGACCGCTTCACATCTCAGGCCGGAATAATTTAAACTTTTGTGAAGAGCAGCTCGTTTCGGGTTTGTGGGCAGGATGCGCAAGGAGGCCGCAGAGGATGAAGGATATAGAAAAGTTTATAGCGAATGACCTGCTTGCCAGGCATCTCGGCATCGAAATACTGGAGTACTCAGAAGGGAGGGCGCATGCAAAGATGGAGATTACCTCTCACCATCTCAATAGCGCAGGCATCTTACATGGCGGTGCAACGTTTGCCCTCGCGGACACCGTCTTTGCCGTCGCCTCAAACTCCCATGGAACACTGGCGGTGGCAATCAATGCAAGCGTGTCCTTTTTCAAGGCAGTGAGAAGCGGCGTGATATTCGCCGAAGCCGAGGAGGTCTCGATAAATCCTAAGCTCGCCACTTACCTCATCAAAGTGCAGGACGAAAAAGACGATGTCATCGCTCTCTTTCAGGGGACCGTCTACAGAAAAAAGGAGCGACTGAGCGACCTGCCCGGATTGTAACAGACGGTGAGCATCGTCGGGATAACGGATCTAAAGCCAACGGACTGCTTTGGGGAGGGGTTCACCTGAAAGTCCACACTGCGGATATTTACAATGGAGGTTGATTTCCGGAAGAAGCCCTTTTTGCTGAATTATTTGAGCGCATCTTGCCTTTCATGTCTGACAGAGTATAATAATAGAAAAATCTTATGGATAACTATGGCGAAAAGACAGCTCTTGTTAATTCACAAAGGCCGCCCGTAAAAGCAGGGTGGATCTGCCTTATCGGTGCTTGGGCGCTTTTTCTTATACCGATGCCAGGGATCGGGGTGATAGGGTGGGCACTTAACTTGGCTGCCTTTATTATTTCTATTATTGTGATGGTAAAGGGTCGCGTTGGTGCTGGTGTGGCACAAATGGTTTGTGCGCTTGCTGTTTCCCCGATCATTTATTTTATAGGTCTCGGAATATTGGGACATTTCTTGTGGTCCCGGCCGAGAATTAATCACTTATGGGTTTGAACAATCATAATCCCGACACCCGAACACGGCTTATTTGCCTTTTAAAATATCCCAAAGGACGGCTTTAGTAATTAACCGAACCGTGATAAAGTTAAGAAATGAAGATCAGAGAGAGAAAGGCAAAAAGCATATGGTATTCAGCGGGCCAACGGAAACTGACTTCTTCTCGCAAAAAGGAGATAATTTGAAGGCAGCATTTGAAGGGGAGGTATTGCTTCTCAGATGCCATTCTAAATGCTTCTCACAACTCGAAAACCCCTCTTTTTTGTCTTGTCTTTTGAAACGAGACGTACAAATTTGCATTTCACAGAATTGTTCAAGGACGGTATATTTCAATTAGGATCTATAGTTGGGATTGATATGCTCTGTTTCGGAGATGACCAAATTATGGAGTGTAAGGTTCGTATTCGATCAGATGTAATCCATGAATGGGGGGAGGGACATGGCGGAGAGGAATAAAATACTCGATGAAATAGCGAATCAACTTGACGAAAATATTTTAGCCGTAAAGGGGACATTGGAACTCATAGATGCATCGGTTACAGAAAATGACCTACACCAACTTTTACTGAAGGCGCTTGATAGGATAGAGGTAATTCAGAAATTATCCAACGAAATGCTTGTTGCCTTGAGGAAGTGCTTCGACAAAATAGGTGAGGTGAAAGAATAATTAGGCACCATACTGCCTTGCGTCCAACAACAGACTATTCCACGCGGGTGGTAAATAATGGGATCCAAGTCATGAATCTTTTGTCAAGCCTGATTATTGAGTGCAGTGAACGGTGGGGAAGAAGCTCATCAAGCAGACGGACCACTCTATTCGGAGAACAAGATCAGCGGTTTGCCCATAGTTGATAAGGAGCAAACTTTAAATTGACTGGGCTATAGACTAAGATAAGCAGTCTTGCTTGTAACTTTTATCCGATAGCCGATAGCCATAACCTATGTTTTCTAAGGAGGAAACAATGAACTTCTGGTCAAAAGTAAAAGGAGATCTGCAGAAAGGTGTCGATGAAGGCATAGCATTTGTTAAGGAGGGTGCAGCAGTCGTTTTGAAGAAAGCCGAAGAGCTTACCGAAGAGGGGAAAAAACGTTACATGGTTTATGAGCTGAAATCAAAAGTACAAAAGGAAATAGCTGAACTGGGCGGGCAAGTTTACGACCTGAGTTCAAAAATGAGGAATCCCATGCTCGACAGCAAAGTAAAAGATATTACGGACCGCATCAAGCGGCTTGAGGCCCAAATAATAAAGATCGAAGGCACACAGGCTCCCGAAAAAAAAGTATCTGTGAAAAAGACTGCAGCAAAAAAGACTATAACAAAAAAAATAACCCCCCAAAAAACTCGAACGGCAAAGACGAGGGTGATACCGGCACCAGGGCAGCAGGGATAGACGCCCCTTTTTAGCAGTAAGTATCCACGGTCGGTGTTTGTATCGACTTTAATGCGAACAAGCAGATTTCTCAACTCAACGACATAGCCTTTCTTACTTTCATAAATGCCTGTTAGCATTAGTAATGAGGCGCCTTATGAGATTACACAGTGCTTTTGCTCTCCATTCAGTCGCTTGTATGTGGGGATCGTCGATGAGAATGGGAAGAGAGTTTTCAGGTGGAAGCCGCAGAATGATGAAGGACTCATTGTGAAAGATGCTTGATCCTTTCAAGAGCGATATCGCAGGGATCGTTGCGGAGTTTGCTTACAATTGATTGGTACCGGGCCGTAGATTTACTGATGGAGGAGGGCTATAAGATGCATTTAGCAAATTCCTCGAAGATCCGGAAGGATCACACTGCGCATGCTAAGAATGGACAATTACCATTCTGAACAATAAAGAGAACCTCTATTGCTCTCCTTCCCCATAAACCTCAGAATGCTCTTTGTGTCGGTTCCAGTTCTCAATATATTGCTTGGCGAGATCTTTGTTCTTTAGGATCAAGAGATTTTCTGCATTCTTTTCCTCAGCTGCCTTAGTGAAATTGAAGCTGCCTGTGATGACCGTTTCCTTGTCTATAATCATGATCTTGTTATGGGCTATGGCGTGTTGTGCGTCAATATAGGTGGGGATACCCATATTGAACATGAAATCTGCAGCGCTATACCGCTTGGTTCTGTTGCTTTTATCAAGGATTATTTCGGCATGGACACCCCGTTTATGGGCATCAACCAGCGCCTTGGCGATTTCTTTGCTAGTGAAACTATAGGCCTGAACAAGGATCTCCTGCTTTGCTTTCCCGATTTCCTTCACGATGGCACTCGTGCATCCGCCACTCGGACCAAAATAGACCTGTGCTGGGGTGTTGTTGAGGAAGACATCTGTAGCCTGGGTGTCGGAGCTGGCGAAGAAAAGAAAAATAGCTAAACCTATTGAAAGGTTTTTGATAATTTTCCGCACACGTCCTCCTGCCAGCAGAATTCAGGAGCTATTTTAACATTTTGGTAGTTGGTTATAATATCGTCATGAAACAAGGGGAGTTGTCATGGTAATAAAAATCATATCGGGTGGTCAGACGGGTGCCGATAGGGCCGGGCTAGATGCTGCGATTGATCTTAGGATTGATTATGGCGGAGCTATCCCACAGGGCAGGAGAACAGAGGATGGTACCCTCCCTGAACGATACAACAAAATGACAGAACTGAAAACTAAGAGTCACCCTCTCAGAACCGAGAACAATGTGGTGGATTCAAATGCTACTCTGATCTTTACTTTTAAAAAGATGGGGACCGGGTCTGCCCTGACGCTACGGTTAGCACAGAAACATCACAAGCCATGTCTGCATATTGACTTAAGCAAATATTCCGATCAGGAAGCAATAAGGATGGTAATGAAATGGCTGAGTGAAGTTCAACCTGCCATATTAAACATTGCAGGTTCAAGGGAATCAGCTAGTGGGATCTATGGCAGAGTCTTTAACATCTTGAAAGGAGTTTTGCGACATGGACCACGAAGAATTCCTTGACGCAGTATGGAGGCTTGAAGAACTCCTGATGCATTACGGAGTCGTGTAGGCAACTGCGGGAAAGATTACGAATATTTTGTCTGTATTTTTATTTGTGGGGTCGAATTTCTTTGGAACGGTTTGTCGTGTTTTTTCACTGGCATCTAAACCTTTCATTAGCTTTTACCTTACTACCTTATCTATTTTCTTGGATAGCCAACCGATGGTCTTAGTTTTCCTGATATCAAATGCTGGAACATATGGCTTTATATCCAGCAGGGGAGTTCCATCCAAGATGTCCACATCTTCAATTGGAGTGCACAACCTTCTACCCTGCGAAGCCTGACAACCGATATGCCTATGGGACTTGGACGTTTTTGGCGCCCTTGTAGAGAAGACTCCACGAAGACTCTCGTGCAGGAATGGCTCGACCTCCAATGAGTAGCCCTTAGAGCGATGAAAATGACAAATCAAAACGATATGTGAAAATCCCTCAAGGTCATTCAGCCCCTTTGCATATTTCTTCTTTATCTCAATAGTTCCCTGGATTCCTTTTGCTCCAGTTGGCTGGAGAGGCATACCCTTGATGTCTCTATAGGGAGAGTGAATTATTCCTATCGGGTTGCATCTTATCTCTTTGGGAATCCTGCTCATATGGTTGTATTTTACTACAATAGGTGTGAGATGAATCCTTTTATACCATTAATTTATAGGCAAGAAAAGAGGGGGTACTACCTATCTATGGAGTGTGCAAGACCGAGAGCACGGAGAAAAATTATGACCTCAGCCTAACAGGTTAATCACGAAACAATTGCAAATAATTAATTAAGAAAGATTAATGCTTCCTGATGTAAAAATGGTGATATAATAAACTCAAATGATAGGCAGCAGAAATAAGAGTTACGAAGTAACCAAGGAAGGCAGGATTGTCATTTACCCATCACTTCGTGAGACTAAGCAAAAGGGTACGCTCAGGCGTATTCTCAAACGGTTGATACACATAAAGAAGGGCCATTAAAGCCCTTCTTTGGTTTTGAGCTTTGATAACCTTTACATAAACCTAGTATAAGGAAGGAAAGTCACCATCGAAAGGGTTGTGACTTTCTTGCACCACGAAGTCAACTGTGCTACGTCCTTTTGTCTCAGACAAACAATCGTCTCATCCCTGACCGATTTGATAACCCACCATCTCGCGTATCCAAAGCTTACAAGATAGTAATGTTATTTTGGCACTATAATTTCTTCATATCCCTTACCAACTTCAGCCATTAAACGGATGCGTTCTGGTTTCATGCGAATAACAACATATTTGGGTTCAGCTGGATCTTTAATATAGTTTTTTAGAATTGGAACAGCTTCATACAGTTTCAACTTGNNCTGAAGCAGTATTCTGCATAAGGGACTTTCCTGAGTTGCAAGATTTTCTCTGTACCATCTGTAGTTGCAGCCCATAGTTCACTGTCCATCCATATACAGCTTCCCATGGGTCGAACCCCCACCTTATTGCCGTCACTTGTTGCAAGAAATCCCCATCCGACTTCCTTCATAAAACTTTTAACCATTTCTAAAGTCATCTTCGCACTCCTTTCATTGTGTAGGTCTCATTAATAATATATCTCAAGATAACATGCTCCTGATATATACTTGTTTATTGTTACACAGGTTGGGGCGATTTGTAGGGAGGGAGCTGTTGTAAAGGCAAAATGGAGGCAAGGATTGCTGCCAAAAACATCAATAGGGGAATATGGCTTTATAGCGCATTTTGATGATTCCGAAGGCCCTGCATTCAGAGTAGTTAATTAAGGTCTCTATAATACTCTTACGGGTTCTTTTGCTGAAGCCTTTTGATCGCCTTGTCCACAACACGATGGACATCCCCAAGACATCATTTACCACTGGGATTGGTTTCATGGCACCGGCAGGTGCCTTCCCCCTTTGAAGCCTTGATTTTCTCAAGTATGGTGGAACATCCATTGTTCTTGATAACATTTTGCTTTAGGTCGGCTTCGCTATAGCCAAAACAATAACAAACCAGTTTCATTAATTCCCCGTCAGTTCTATGTCTGGAATATCCACTGACCGCTGATACGCATCCTCACCGAACTTCCCGAAATCCTTTGTATCGCAATCTGCCATTCTTATTGACAACCACTGCCACAACACTACATCGAGGGATCCTCTGCAGTGAACTGTTCGTTGTTTTCTCAGCCAAGTCATAACTAACCTATTGGTAACGATAAGACGAGCCGTTATCGCCACCTCCTCATGGATGTTTAGTATAACTGGAATGCCCACTCTGTATGGCAAAATGTATCACGGGGTAAAGTGGTTGTCAAGATTTATTCGTTCAGAAAACATTAATCGGAAGAATATATTGCAAAGGGTGGAATTAAGTCCGAAAAATCATATATCGAACCTGTGCTGATAACGATACAAAAATATGCAAGACCATCTGCTTAAGAATCGATGATCAGGGAGATCCGATTCCAAAAGATGGTGGTGCGTGTTTTGGGACGAACTCTTGGAAAGTTTTACGTATCGATAACTATCCAGTACAGGTGCGGTGCAACGTAGACAAAAATCATCTTATCAGTTTTTCCAGCTCTTCGAGGCTAAATGAGGTCTCATAAGCCTGTTTCATCCACCTGGCACAGCGGTTGGCACTCAGTGGTATCCCGATGGGAGAGATGCCTAGTTTGATACAAAGCCTCATAGCTTGAGCCAACTCAGGTATGCAGGCAATTCCGAGAGCCCCGATGTTTGGATACTCCGCCTTCAGCCTTCTGAAAAGCTTCCCTTGGTCTATCGTTATGGATATGTAGGGCTGGATCCCATATTTCTTAAGTAGCTGGCTGCCGAGACGAATGAAACAATCCTCGGTGCAACCGGTACAGACATACTCCATCTCTCCGGGGACTGACTTACACTGGGGCCTGAAATCTCTCAGACAGTGGGGCAGCAGTGCGAACTTGTAAGCACTCTTTCGGAAAGCCTCCCGGTATATTCGGTTGACAAGTTCGATTTCGAGCATATAGAGGTGATATCTTTCCTGTTGCGTTCGGATGATCTTGTCGAACCTCTGAGAAAGCGGGATGCTTTTAAGATGCTCCTTGACTGATCGGGTATATGGTTTCAGTAAATCGTGCAAAGTTTTCCTTATATAACCGATGAGCACATCATCAAGTGCGTAGCCCGATCCTTTCTTGATCCTCACACCACCTGCTTTTTGAACGTGAAGAAGGAGACTTCGTTGATCAGGACAAAGGCCTAACAGGCTTTCGGCAATGGTGCGCATAGTCGTGAAATATAGGTCAGTAGATGTATCGATACCGAAAAGCGAGTAAGTCTTGCCTGAAACTACCTTATATGGTCCGGCCACGTTTCTATTATAAACCGTCAAGGAACTCTGTGTAAGGAACGAAAACAGAGGCTTACTTGAGCCTTAGCCGAGAAGTGTAAGGGCAAAGGTTCAATCGAAAATCCATAGCTTCGACGAGGCGTCTATTGTGCGGATGCAGTAGACTGCGTCAATGCGAAGTCTCCGTTCCAACTCCTATCCCTCGAAATATCGCGGTGTCACTTTCTTGCGCCCGGTTACACGCTGATAGACTTCATCGGATATCCAAGGGCGATAGCTGCATGGATTTCCTCTTCTGACGGAATTCCGATAGACTTCTGGATCGAAGGATCTTTCTTCATTGCTGCAACGGCATATCCAATGAGACAAGAGCCTAGTCCCATGCTATGGGCTCCAAGCAGGATATTTTGTGTTGCGAGCAAAGCATCCTCAGCCGGACAGCTTGCTCCCGGTCTAGATCCGACAAGAATGGCAGCCGTGCTACCATGAAAGAGTCGGTCCTTGCCTGATCGGTACCATTCTTCAAACGCCCCCTTCACCTTCGGGTAATATTCTCGGTAATAGGCATCGAGTTCTCCTTTGCCTATCAGCTTGAGGATGAAACGAAGCAAGGTCTTCTCTGCAGTAGTGTTTAATCTCGCAAAAAAGGACGCAACCTGTTCTGCAAGGGATGCCACTGCCCTCCTAGTTGGCAAAATGGTGAAAGTCCAAAGCTGACTGTTCGTTCCGGACGGTGCAATGACGCCGATCTTTAAGAGATCTTCGAGCATAGCCCGGTCTATGAGCTGGTCGGTGAAACGACGGCAGGATCGGCGCGAGGCCATAAGCTGTACCAAGGCAGATGTATTGTATTTCCCAGGAGGAAGCCACTGTTTCTCTGCGGTGAACGTCTTATACTGTGACATCTCTTCATCAAGTCCAGTGATATGGATCGCCGCTTGGGGACATACTGACCCGCAATGTCCGCAAAAGAGCGACTCCCCTCCAGAGACAGAAGCATTTCCTTTTATGAGTGAAATGTTTCCTATCGGGCAGACGGTTACGCATAACCAGCAACCGTCGCAAAGATCTCGATCAATTTCTATTCTGTTTTCTTCCATTCTTGTCTTCTCAACAAATAACTATAGGCTCATCATATGATAACACTGTCATCAGATCATTCCCAATGTTCCTTTTCTTTGTACTCCTTTCACTGATGAATAACTCTGTGACGCATTCTATAGAGGTCACAACAATTCGAATGAAATCATCTTTTTTCATTGCGTGCTTCCGGTGTTGAGTTGCGCAGTGATTACGGCATAAAGAACTTCCTCAAAGTGATGCGCCTATTCTGGACATGGCAAGAGAGGGGATCTATAACTGTCCGCAATCGTTCCGAATAGGTGTCCGCATCGCTCAGGAACGGCCCTGCCACAAGACGCAATGGGTGTCGTCAAACGCCAGAACATGCTTATTGCATTTCTCAGAATGTGTGATTACAGTTTTGTTCATTGAAGCCCATTTAATCAGATAAAATTATCTCCTGTCTGTCATTACGAATTTGTTCTGGGACTACCTCGCTTAGTTTTTTATCGGCAAGAAGCCTTTGGGCCGATTGAGACCGCGTTTTTCCAGTATCTTCGTAAAGTCGTCCGACAACAGTGTCTCAACAAGTTTTTCTCGGGCATCGAGTTGCCGTGTCGACCAAATGCCCTTGATGCGAACCAGAAAGCGGGTGCTAATGCATGTCCCCTCCAGCGGTTGCGGATCAGCAACCGTGCCGCCGAGCGGTATCACATCAAATATGTCCGGAAATGTCTGTGCGGTNNTAAGCTACAGACCAGGGGAGATCGCGGTGATGAATGCGCGCACCGGCCAGCCATTTGTAGGGATCATCACCAGCACTGTTAAAGATGCTGTTGATCAGCGCTTCAGCGGACATCTGTTTTGGCGGATGTGTATCGCGGTCTGCGATGCCGTACAGGGTAGAGAGATAATTCTCGAAAGCTCCGGGTTCCAGCTTCGGATTCGGTGTCACAAGCCTCACGTCCTTACGTCCGAGGTCCCACACTGAACGAATTTGCTTTGGGTTACCTTTCTTAACCAGGATCACCGCGCCGCGATCCCGGTAGAACGGATAAACAGGTCCTTCAGCATAGCTGGCACGAACCAATTTATCCATGATACCTTTCGCAGCAATGGCGACGGAAGGCGTGCATGTGGTATACAGATTCCCGAACTCCAGAATCTTATTTTGAATCTGCTCAACGACAATTGGCGGGCTTGTCGTATAGAAGCAGTTGTAGCACGGCTCGTTTTTGAATTTCGCTAAAAAGGTTGGCCATACGTCATGCAGAGCGGGATGGTAGTTCCCTTCCGTAGAAAGAACCAAGTCACATGAGGAAATACTGCCATGAAGGTCGAATAACGTGTTGGAGGTCGGATCATTTAAATTGGGCGTGACCATTCCCCGGTCCGTCGGCCAATCCAGCAACTGCGGAGTGTCGATGACCGGGATGCCCATGATTTTCGGCATCTCAGCCCACGCATTCAAGCCGAAAACAGTTGAAGCAATCATGACCATTCCTAATAGATAATACACTTTCATGATAGCATGCCTCCTTGCTCATCATCTCGTCATGGCAGTACCCCCGAATACGTAGGGTATCTCTTTGTTTGACCCTAGCCTAGTGTTGTTACATTGACAACCGCCCAATAATGATTTTTTTGAGGTTCCTGTTTAAGTCCTTTTTTTAAAAATATAGCAAAAAAGAACAAGTAACGGAAGGATAAATTCAGATACTCAATCTTCCTGCTGGTGCCATGAAGTTCAATCGAAAACCAGTCACCTTAATTTCGGTAGGATTACTAATACTACAGCGAAGTTTTTATCTCCCC
>DMNE01000418.1:0-5739 GCA_003453735.1 Nitrospiraceae bacterium
GCTATCACTGCGCCGGTCAATCGCGGAGCGAAACTTGCCTCCTCCCCAGAGGTGGAAACATGTTCAGAGTAGCTCTACTACATTCGAATATGTTTTTTGGAACAGACCGCTCGGTGCACAGCTTGCTCTCATGATTAGGTTGTGGTTATTTCCGGCTTCTATAAAAGGAACTCTTAAATCTCTCAGGATGGAATGGCTTCAGTCTTACAACGCTGCAGTTCGGGAACCGGGCTTTTATTTCCTCTTCAGAAACACGCTGGTCATACCCGACAGCAACTATTTCGGGCAAGAGGTCATCGAGGATGGAAAAGAGGTCGCAATAGAGATTGCCGAGGACGACACGATCAGGAATGCCTGTGGATTCAACGTTCATCTTCCGGCAATTCTCGTCATGCTCAGGCACGATGCCCTTTATCCTCTTCACCGTCTCGTCTCTCGCAACAATTACAATGAGTTCATCGCCCAGGGCAGAGGCCTGTTCGAGGAAGTTAAAATGCCCTGGATGCAGATGGTCAAAGGTTCCAGCACACACAACCCGCATGCTCATGGAAGCCACCCTCTCATAGCTTCATGTCCAAATGCTATCATACTGTCGGTATGAAAATATCAACGGCTGTTAACCCATTGCCTCTTGTGAGGTTTCTCCCCATCTTGTCTCTTCACTCTTCAGCCAATTAAACCATCTGAATACCGAGAGAAAACCGTCAGACAATGGATGAAAAAGCCCTTGCATACTCTATGGCTATAGCCGCCTGCTCTGCAAGGGCGGTGGCAAATTCAATCTCATCGCTATGAAAGATCCTATGCTCTTTTGTAATTATCCTCAGAACGCCGATAACTGCCCCCCGAAAGAGCATCGGAACAACGAGCATGCTGCGGATACCCTCCTCCATCGACTCCTTTTTGTAAACGATCCGCGCATCTGTCGGCACATCATAAATTTCTATCGGCGTGCCATGCATGGCTTCCGCCACGCTTTTTTGAGCATCCACAGGCCCTTTGTTCAGATATCCCTCACTAAGGCCATGCGAGGCGAAAAGTTCAAGCCTCTTACCGGAGAGGTCAAGAAGTCTGATCGTGGCAGCATCGGTGTTCATGGCGTTCGCTATCCTTCTGATGATCAGGTCCGTTATCTCCTGAACGCTCAGTGTGGAGCTGACAGCCTTTGCTATATCCTGTAACGCATTGAGGAATCGTGCCTCCTTGTATTGCCTCTCATACATCCTCGCATTCTCGATAGCCGTGCCGCATTGTTCAGCAAGGGCAGAGGCGAAATCCATGTCCTGCTGGCTGAAGTAACGCGGTTGTGCAGTAAGAAGCCTTAATATCCCTATTATCTTGCCCCGAACGACTATGGGCAAGGTGAGCATGCTCTTGATGCCTTCATCCTCAGCCTCCTTTTGGTAATAAACCTTCGGATCTGACGATACATCATACATTGCAACCGGTTTTTCCTGCAGGGCCTCCCGGATGTTCTCTTCCATATCAACAGGCCCTCTTTGCAGATATCTCTCACTCAACCCGTGGGCTGCAGCAAGTTCGAGACGTTTTCCCGTTTCATCAATGAGGCGTATGGTCGCAGCTTTCAGATTCATAACCTCGGGAAGCGTCCTCACGATCAGGTCAAGAACTTCTTTCAGTTGCAATGATGCGCTCACCGCCCTTGTAACTTGCTGAAATACCCTGAGGTACTCCTTTTCCTTTGACACAGTCTTTTCAAAGACCCGCGCGTTGACTATGGCAACCGCTGCCTGCTCCGCAATCGCCGTAACAAACTTGAGTTCTTCCCCAGAATACTCAACGGGTTCTAATGTGTACATCCTCAGGACACCGATAACCTCCTCACCAAAACGAAGCGGGATAGAGAGGATGCTCCGTATTCCCTCTTCTATCGCCTGGTCTCGGTATTGTGCACTAGCATCATCGGTGATGTCATATATAGAGACAGCTTTGCCCGCCAGTGCATCAACAATGCTTCCGTCATACACAACAGGCCCCTTATTAGCGTATTTATTGCTTAGTCCGTGCGAGGCAACCAGCTCCAACTGGTTCGTATCCTTGTTGAGGAGCCTCAGGGAACTCGCCTTCACGTTCATCACCTTCACTACATTGGTAACAATGAGGTTCAAGACCTCTGTGAGCGAGAGACTCATGCTGATCGCCTTACAGATGTTCTGATAGCTCTCGAGGTAAATCCGCTTTGAGAATATCTTCTCAGCGCATACAGGGCATATGGAGTGTGTAAATTCACCCAAACCGGTCCTCGTAAAGTAGACCTCGATCTCTTCCCATGCCTGCCGTTCCGTCCGTACTTTTTTGCACCAGCCGCAGATCGGTATAAGCCTTTCCCGATTCCCTCGATCCACTCCTGAATCACCTCCTTATATCACATTCGCCATCCCCTTAATTATATATTTTACCCTTCTCTGTCCTTTTTTTACCGTAAGAGGACGTGATTTTTCCATAAATTCTTTTAATGGGTTTATTCTCTTAACCGTGTGACAGGTGGCGGCTCTTCGAATATGGTATAATAGTTGATGTCCCTGGAAATCAACTATAAGAATTTCAATGAGGAAGAAGACAAGATATACAAGAAGTATATCGGGATGATCCGGTCGAGCATAAGTAACGGAGTGAAATTCGATGTTGCCTGTGACTTTGTCACGGTTGAAGATGTCGAATTAAGGAACGTGATTATCGCGGATGTCCTAAAGATCGAAATTGCAGAGATGCATTACGGAAAGGGGCTCTCCCTCTTGGATGTCTCGAAAAAACTCGGTGTTTCCATGGACAGGCTTTTGAAAGCGAATGACGAAATGATGGAAGACATCATAAACACCGAAAGAGAAGTCTCCCAGAAGCAGTCGGGCGGCTCCACACCGCTTACCTGCTAAGGCATGATGTGAAGCGGGTAACCCTCTTTGCGTTAAGTACCTGTGCAATTTGCAGCCAAGTGAAGAAGTTCCTCGCTGATCATGCTATCCCCTATACTTTGATCGAGGTCGACACCCTTGACAGTGGGGAGCAGTGGCTCATGACAAAGGAACTCGCTAAACATAACCCCCAGCGGACCTATCCAACCGTTGTTGTCGAGGAGGTTATCAGGGGATGTGACATTGATGCGTTGTCGTCAAGACTTTTAGAGGAAAACCCAGAAAAATCTTGAGCGAAAAGAACAACCTCCACGAGACGCTGAGAATATATGCCGGATCGCAGGGACTCGAATCAGACAGTGATAGCCAGTTTGTCGGGGATGTTCCAGCCAGATTTGATCATTGCTGATTTCAGGCGGATGGACATAGCCCTAATCCGCGAGATGTGAGATGCCAAAAGCTATGCTCAAGCACGAGGAACGATACGGTTACCCCTCCTGTCTGCGCAGGCTCGTCAACCAGTGCGCAAAACCATGATGACGATGTCATATGTCCGTGCAGCTATATCGGGTTGATGATGTCAGAGAATACGGCAGTTGCTGCTGTTATCTCTAAGTATCGTAAGGAGAAGGAAGGGGAGATCTCTCATGCTGTTGTGTGGGAGGAGAGCCATGAGGAGGTTAGCAGATGGACGACGAAGAAGCAAGATGTGATTTTGCTTTCCTGGGACTAAAGGATATAAAAAAGAGACCTGATATCCTCACAAAGATCAAACTGGATGTCACCCCTCGAGTGGTTATGGAACCGAGGTTCCAGTCAAAGCCCGAAGATCGCCAAAAACTCAGGGAGATCTCAGGCTATATGTTCTATATTGAATCTCAGTGCGAGCCGCCTGCACTTATGCTCCTGAAAGTTGGGAGTATTGATATCACCTCCACGGCGGGTAAGATTGATGAAATCCCCGGAGAACTTCTCCAGAAAGCAATAACAAACCCTATTGAAAAACCGTCCAACGGTATGTACGCAATAACGGAGGAAATCCAGGGGTGGTTGAAGAAAGAACTTGGTATTTAGATTAGGGATTTGATTTAGTCTTCAGCGTCTCTTCCACCATAAGAATATACTTTAGAAATTTAAAGCCAAAGAGCATCAATTCAGTGTCATCTCTCCGCATCTTTTCTCTTGTCGCATCATCTATGTCAAAGACCTCCAGAAACTTGCTTTCGAATATGAACCGACGAAACCTGTCCATGTCATAGCAAGCCATAGAGAACATCGCTTGCTTCTTCTCATCAAGTCGCTGTGCTGGCACATATCTCATGAGGAGGATACTCTTCCAATCCCTGTCCAGTGCGTCGTATTGGTCAATACCTTGATTTTCCCGCCAGTTCGCAATAGTCCACTCTTCAGACTCCTGAAAGCCCTTGCAGTGGTCTTCTCTCACGAAAAAAAAGAACTCTTCGTCCACGATCTTGCTGTTGAGCTCCTTTTTCAACGTTCCCTGACCAATGGGATAGTATCTGCAATTGGCGGGTCTGTCCTCATAGATTGTACAGCCCTCAGGCGTAACAAAGGGGCAGCTTTTGGTCTTATCGTCATTCATGCGAAGAAAGATAAAGGGGAGTGCTACCTTTTCGTCTACCCGCGTGTATGTATATTTCTCGAGAAACTCCCCGGATGTAAGACTGAGCCTCTTCTTGAGGGCAACAACATCATATGGCGTCAGCATGATATCGATATTGCTGCAGCATTTCGTGAAACAGGAGATCCCCTTATGGCACTTAAATCTGAACCTGCTCTTTAAGGTAAGCTGAACAGGATCGACCGCCGACATATTCACCATATTGACCTCCTTATTCTTTTCTGTACGGATAGTATAGCCTACTCCTTATGCCAGAAACAAATACCGTCCCGCGTTACGAATTAGTCGTAGGCATTAACTCGCGCGGGTACTTTCCTTAAACCTATGAAGAGGATGGAAAATGGGAAAACCCGTCCCTTTATGATCGAGTCAAGCACGGCATAAAACTTTACTGCCAAAGCCTCAAAATTTCGCTCCGCTAGCGTTTACGGTACGTTTTCCAACCGCAAGGCTTCATCGCACGACGCGGTTATCCCTTGCTAAACTGAATTATAACATCCATTGAGGGGTGACCGCTGCCTTTAGTCTTTTTTCTGTTAAGGCAAGAATTTTTGCCAAGAGTCCTTTGACATAAGGTGAGTCTGACTCTTTCTTTCAAAAGCGACCTCTTTTCTTGCTAAACTGACTCAATTGAGTCGGCAGCATTGACAAACAAAAAAAGGGCTGACCCCAAAAAGGTCAGCCCCTTAAATGCCAGCTCTATTTCATTAACGGCACGATGAGCAGTGCAACGATGTTGATGACCTTGATCATCGGGTTAATGGCCGGGCCTGCCGTATCCTTGTAAGGGTCACCCACCGTGTCACCGGTGACGGATGCCTTGTGTCCATCGCTGCCCTTCTTATGAATAACGCCTTTGTCGTCGGTAACACCGTCTTCAAATGATTTCTTGGCGTTGTCCCAGGCACCGCCGCCGCTTGTCATGGCGATCGCCTGAAAGAGTCCGGTCAAGATACTTCCGATAAGAACTCCTCCGAGAGCTTCCCTACCAAGGAAAACACCGACAACAATCGGAACCACCACCGGGATGAGAGCAGGAAGCATCATCTGTTTGATAGCGCCTTTTGTGACAATGTCAACGCACTTGCCGTATTCCGGCTTTGCCTTGTATTCCATAATGCCGGGAATCTCCCTGAACTGTCTTCTCACCTCTTCAACAATACTGCCCGCTGCCTTTCCAACAGCCTCCATGAGGAGTGAGCCGAAGTAATACGGGAGAAGACC
>DMNE01000418.1:5747-13196 GCA_003453735.1 Nitrospiraceae bacterium
GCTGACCCGATTGCATACCCCTTTGTAACAGCCTTTGTTGTGTTGCCGACTGCGTCCAGTGGATCTGTGATGTTACGAATTTCTTCAGGCAGTCCTGACATTTCTGCGATACCGCCTGCATTATCGGTTATCGGACCGTAAGAATCAATCGCCACAACTATGCCTGTCATGGAAAGCATGGAAACCGCTGACAGTGCGATAGCAAAAAGACCACCCACTGCGTCACCGGCAAACCCACCGCCTAAAGAATAGGCCCCGAGGATTGAGGCAACAATAACTATAACAGGCGCACCGGTTGACTTCATGCTGACCGCAAGGCCTGCAATCACATTTGTGCCGTGGCCGGTCAAACTGGCCTTGGCGATGTGCTTCACAGGGCCATATTCCTTAGCGGTGAAGTATTCCGTTATAGCCACGATCAGCCCTGTCAAAACGAGGCCAATAACCGCCATTAGAAAAACGTTCAACTGTGTAAAAGACGGATGATCAGCCAAAGAAGCCGCGGCCGATTCGCCTTTCAGGAACTCCCCGGTCACGATATAAAAGGTTATTGCCGCCAGAACGCCCGCAAGAGCAAGCCCCTTGTAGAGGGCACCCATGATGTATTGGTTTTTACCGAGCCTTACCGCAAATGTTCCGATGATGGAAGCTACGATTGATATGCCGCCCAGGAGCAACGGGAATTCGACCCAAGCGCTGTCAGCTCCGAAAACGGTCTTGGCAAGGAGCATTGCTGCAACGAGCGTGACAGTGTATGTTTCATAAAGGTCTGCTGCCATGCCAGCGCAGTCGCCAACGTTGTCGCCGACGTTGTCAGCGATAACCGCAGGGTTTCTCGGATCGTCCTCAGGAATTCCCGCCTCGACTTTCCCCACGAGGTCTGCTCCTACGTCAGCAGCCTTTGTGTAAATACCGCCCGCGATACGGGCGAACACACTCATAAGTGAGCATCCGAAGCCGAGTCCTACGAGTGCGTGGAATGCCATCTCAGGGGCTGCCTGCTTTGCTATTGTATAAAAACCCGCAAGACCTATAATTCCCAGGCCAACGACCATAACACCGGTCACAGAGCCGCCCTTGAATGCGAGGCTGAGCGCAGCCTGGAGACCTCTGTGTGCTGCCTGCGTTGTACGAACATTTGCCCTGACCGTAACCCACATGCCGACAAAACCCGCAAGTGCTGAGCCTACTGTGCCGACGATAAACCCAACAGCTGTCCAGATTCCGAGATTGGCTACTACGATCAATATGACAAGAGCAATAAGCACAAATGCAACCGTCTTATATTCACGCGCAAGGAACGCATATGCACCCTCTTTGACCGCATTCGAAATCTCCTGCATCTTGGCACTGCCTGCGTCCTGCTTTGATACCCACATTGCAGTCATTACAGCGTATATCACGCCTAACAATCCGCAACCTAAGGCAAAAAGTACTGTTAAACTCATTTATCCTCCTCCTCACTCAAGATTTTTAAGATCTGGATAATAACCGAACAAGCTGAACCGGCCCAACTGATCCTTCACCTCCTTTTATCATGAGGTTACTAAAAAAAACAAAAGATTATATATTATCCGCCCGAAATTTTGTCGTTTCTTCTTATTCCCTACTCCCTTGCCACCTGTTTGGCAAAGACCATTGCAGTCGCCCGGTAGACCATATGGGCCATCTTCGAAAACGGGGCATAGAGAAACAGAAACAAAACAAATACGAGATGTATGAAGTATGTTGGATACGCCAGAACGCTGATATCGGCAAGTCTGAATAACTCTGATAGTATTCCTGTTGCAGCAATGGCATAAATGACCGCGATAAAAAGCCAGTCAAAATAGCCTCCACTACCCGCCTTCTCTTTGTTCTTCAGGCGATTGAGCGCTACGAGGGTTATCCCAGTTATGAGGGCAAGGGCGCTCACATTTCCGACGATCTTCAGAGGGTCATAGAGAGGATAGGGAGAGGGTCTGGACATGATGTAAAGGTAAAAGACCGCCCAGCTCGTTGTTATTGCCAAACCGATAAAGGCATAAAAGACCAGGAGATGGGATGTCGACCTCGAGGCCGTTACCGTGCATTTCTTGAATCTGCTGTGGGTAAGGATTTCCGTAATCGTCTTTTTGATGCTACCGGATAGGTCTCCCTTCATCACAATCCCTTTGCCCATCTCGGCCCAGTATTTTCTGACGCCTGAGACAAAGGAGAGAAAGGCGAAGATGGCGGCGGCGGTGAAGACCAGATCGATGCCATACTCTGAAAAATGGATTGGGATGAATTTGGAATAGACGATGTTCCCATCCACCCTCGGCACTTCTGAAAGAGTACCATTGTGCGCAACCACGCCGAGAAGAATAAGCACGGGAATCATAAAGAGGAGAATGAGATATTTGGAATCGCCTGTCATGTTTGCAAGGAAAGAAGGCGCTGAATACTTCTTAATCGTCATCTTTCGTATAGCTCCCAGCACTTCACCCGGTTGTGCGCCCCGCGGGCAATAGGCGGTACAGTCACTGCACTGGTGGCAGAGCCAGATATCAGGGTTGCTGAATAACTGGTCCTTCTGTCCCCACTGGGCCAGGATCATCTCCTTTCTCGGAAATGGCTTGCTCTCAGGGGTGACATTGCAGACTACTGAGCATGTGGCACACTGATAACACTTTTTAAGTGACTCTCCACCGTTCGCGATTATCTCCTTAACAAAGGTTAAATCTGGGCTTATTACCTGTTCCGCCATTCATACCTCCTGTACACCAAGTCATCATCGAGCCACTAAGTTTTTTTCTTTCTCAATCCTTAATAACTCAATTACTTTATTACTGAATCTAAAAACCCTTAAATGGATTGGGCCCTATCTCTTTGACTTTCTCAACGAATTGATTGATCATGTCAGGCAGTTTGTCATATTCTGAAATGGCCACCTGCATCATCTGAACCCGCTCTGACTCTAACTGTAGCCGGTTCAGAGTCTCCCCCACCTTACTGAACCGGTAATTGGCAAGCTCACTCCCCTTCACAAAATGGCACTGATAGTTCTCTCCNNTACTTGCACCCCAGGAGGAGCATGCCGTCGATACCCTTCGAAAGGGCATCGGCAACCCATACGAGGTTCATACCGCCCAGACACCTCACGGAGACGACACGAACTGCGGGGTCGATGGATTTCCGATTGAGCCCGGCTGTATCAAGAGCGGGATAAGCATCGTTTTCGCACACCAGCGCTATGATCCTGAATTCATCTTCTTCGGACTCCACGGATTTTATCATCGAGCCGATAATGTCGACACTATAATCCTTGAAGGATACGATCCTCTCCGGACATGCGCCCATGCAGGTTCCACACCGCCTGCACCGGTTGACCTTGTAATAAGGGATACCCTTCTCGTCTTCGTCTATGGCGCCGAAAGGACATTCCTCGGTACATCTCTTACACGCCGTACACCGAATTAGCATCGGGTCAGGGAAGGTTATATCCCATGCCCTGGGATGAACCGCTAAGCCCCTGGCAACATGATCGAGACACTGCATCGCCTTGAACGCAGCGCCTGCTCCGTCCTCCTGGGCTTCTGCCATGTTCATCGGCTGCCTCACCCCGCCTGCTGCATAGACGCCTGTCCTTCTCGTCTCATACTGGAAGCAGATGAAGTTTGAATCTGCAAAGCCGCATGCCCCTTCAAGGGGAGGCAACTCCGGGCCCAGCCGATAACCGAGATTTAGGATGAATTCCGGCTTTGGAGTCGACTCCAAATAAGCCTTCTTGGCATCGTCTCCCTTTGCCGCTGCCTGGGTAATCCCATCAAGATATTCCTGGGGAGCTCTTGTGGTAGGCACCATTCCTGTGGCGAGGACGACCAGGTCAGCCTGCACCTTCACCTTTTCACCGAGGAGGGCATTTTCCATTTCGACATAGAGATTCCCGTTTCCCGCATCGGAGACGCCCTTCACATCTGCCTTCGTCATCATTACGCCGGGGTCGTTTTGGGCCTCTTTATAATATGCCTCAAGTCTTCCCGGCGTCCTGATATCTATGTAAAATATCATCGCAAGGGAATCAGGGTTCTGCCTCACGTATTTCGCCTGTTTCAGAGACGTTGCACAGCACATGGAAGAGCAATAGGGAAGATGTTCGGGACTCCTCTGCCCTGCGCACTGGATAAAGGCAACCTTCTTCGCCTCTTTCCCATCGGACGGTCTCGCGATCTTTCCCTTCTTCGCAATTTCTTCAAACTCTATATTGGTAACCACATTGTTGAACCTGCCATATCCGAGATAGTCAAGTTTTGAGGCATCATAGGGCTCCCAACCGGTCGCCATCACAATCGCTCCAATCTTCATCGTTTCAGAATTCCCATTCACTGATATACTCACATCGTAAAGACCGGGCTGGCCGTCTGTTTTTTCGACCCTCGAGGATGTATAGACCTTGATGTTGGGATGGTTTTCCACTTCCTTTATTATCGTTTCGATTCCGGTATCGACGATCAGCGGCTCTCTGAAAAATACACCCGTGGGTATCTTTTTATAGAGCTTGTTGAGAAAGCCTCCCAGCCGAGGCTCCTTTTCAACCAGCACAACTTTTTGTCCCGCCTTTGCTGCCTCAAGAGCCGCCGTCATTCCGGTAATGCCCCCGCCGATCACGAGTATGGTACTGCTCAGATCCTCAAGGATATTCGGCTCGGGCAGATCACTTTTTTGGGTCTTGATGATGCCCATGGTGAGATAATCCGATGCCAAGCTCTGCGTTTCGTCCGTGTTCGGTTGCTGCATCCAGGCAACGAACTCCCTGATATTTACCCGTTCTGTTATCCCACCGGGAAAATCAAATTCTTCATATTTCACGCGAGGAGAGCACGCAGCGATCGTCAGGGTATTAACCCCCCCCTTCGCTATATCGTCTTTGATCAGTTGTAAGCCCTCGGGACTGCACAGGATGTCATGGGTCTTACAATTCTCAATCTTCATATCCTTTATCGCAACATTCGAGAGCTTCTCGATATCAATGGATTCGCCTATACCGCAGCCTTTACAGATATATACGCCATACTTTTTCTCCATCCCTACCTCCTCCCCAAGCTCTGGATGCTTTTGATGACAACTCCGGTGGCATCCTGCGCTGACCGTGCAACATCAACAGGGCTCTTTAATGTCCCCACTGCATAGATCCCTTTTTTCGCAGTCGTCATGTCCACAAACCCGTCAGGGGTGTAGGAAATATCCTTACTGATCTTCATCTCCTGTGTTGCGGGAACCATCCCTGTGGCAAGGACCACCATGTCGAATGCGACTTTGATCTTGTTTCCCCCGTAAACATCTTCTACATCAACAATAACATCCTTTGTCACTGGGTCTTCGGTAACCCCTGCGACCTTACCCTTGGTCAGGATGACATTCGGATCATCCTTCACTTTCCAGAGGAATCTGTGCTCGTACAGCCCCGGGGTCCTGAGATCGATATAGAATATTTGTGCCTTCGAATCGGGATACTGCTCCCTGACATAAAGAGTTTGCTTCAGCGAGGCCAAACAACATATATAGGAACAGTACGGAAGGTGGTTTTCGTCCCGGGAGCCGGCACATTGGACAAAAGCGATATTCTTTACCTCTTTTCCATCAGATGGGCGAAGGATCTTCCCCTTTGTCGGCCCGTTTGGTGCTGCTAACCTCTCCATCATCATATTGGTGATAACATTCCGGACTTTACCGAAGCCAAGGTTGTCTATCTTCGTTGCATCATAGGGGTTCCATCCTGTGGCCATGACAACCGCTCCCACATTGAGCTTCACGGTCTTAGGCTTCATATCTAGGTCAATTGCGCTATATTTGCATGCGTTGAAACAAGCCTTCATGCAGTCTTTTGCGCAGGAAGCATCATCGATCACATACTGAAAGGGGAATGCCTGGTCAAAGGGAAGATAGGCAGCTTTAGTCTTGTTCATACCGAAATCAAATTCACTTTCCCGGTAAGAAGGACACGCCTGTGCACAGGCATCGCAGCCGACACATCTGTCATTTACGTACCGAGGTTTAACCTTTACCGTCACATCAAAATTCCCCTCCTCGCCTTTGATATCCTCGACCTCGGCAAGGGTATAAAAAGTGATGTTCGAGCTGTTTTTTATCCTCTTGAACTGTATCTCGAGTCCGCAGGTAGGAGGGCAGAGCTTCCAGAAATATTTATTGAGCTGCGCCACCCTGCCGCCGAGATAGGGATTCTTTTCAATGATAACCACATCGTAGCCGGCCTCAGTTGTCTCCACAGCCGCGGTGAGCCCGCTGAAACCTCCTCCAATCACGAGAACCGTTTTATTCTCTGCCATCTTTATCCTCCTTGGGGCAGTAAGTCACCAAAAAGTGCAAAAAGAAAAATGCAAAATTAATCGAACAACTCCTTCATGAGAGGACGCAGAGGATAACCCGTACATAAGGCGGTTATCCTCTGCGGTTATTCTGATTTTACGCTTTCCATTTTACACTTTTGCATTATAGTGAGGGGAGGCAGTGCCTCCCCTCACTATAATCTGTTACTTAATCATCTGGACATAGGGAACTTTCTTGAATTCCCATTTGTTGGTTGCAGCATCATATTTTGAGTTCGTGAAACACTTCCAATTTGCATCATCGATTTTATTGAAGTCGCCCCTGTAGTAGTAACCTGGATACCTGGACTCCTCCCTGAAAAGGATGTGCCTTGCGTGTGCTTCAACTGAAAGGATTCTGTGATAATTCTCATTGCATCTCAGGAGCTCGTGAAGGTCTTTTGCAGCCATTTTGCTCGCATCTTCTTTGAGCAACTCAAGCTTCTTGAGACCTTCCTCAAGCATGGTCTTTGATGTCATATACCATGTCGAGACACCGCCGAAGTACTCGTCGGCGATCTTCATCAGTCTTGCCTGAAGCGCCTTCCCGCTGATGTAATTGGGGTTAATNNTCCTCAGCAGACTTTTTCGGTGTCGGTTTGTAATCCTGATGGTCAAGGATGTATGCTATTGCAGCCTTTGCAGCTATCCTCCCTTCTGCATGCGAACCTGAAGAGAATTTGTGGCCTGAGGCGCCGACAACGTCACCAGCCATGAACAGACCTGGTACAGTAGACATCCTGTTATATCCCCAACTATAATGTGCCGGAGAGCCTGCAATATCGCCGGGGCCGCTCACCCAGAAGCCTGCGCACCCTGCATGTGAGCCGAGAAGATACGGCTCTGTTGGCATTATCTCGGAAACAACCTTATCAGGCTCAATATTACTTGCCGCCCATAGGGATGCCTGTCCAATAGCCATGTCAAGGAAATCTTCCCATGCCTCTGCCTCAAGGTGTTTCATCTTCTTGGCGCCTTCTTTATCGCCAAGTTTCTCTTTGAAGTTTTTCCCTAATGCCTCCATGGCGGCAGGAGTCTGCATAAGGATCGGGCCCTTGCCGTCCCTCATAGCCCTCATCATGAGGTGGTTTCTGATGGCGGT
>DMNE01000434.1 GCA_003453735.1 Nitrospiraceae bacterium
TTGGTTGCAATTATGCCACACCGCCAATCTTTTTTCAAGCTTCATAATACGACACTATATTTATTAACTAGTGTACTTAGGGTGTTGAAAGATTTCCGAAGACCTTCAGAAATCAGGGGATTGAAGGTATCTTTCCTGGAGAAGATATCTTCTGTGAGGAGAACCTTAAAACAACTGTAATTGCGAGGAGTTTCTTTGAGTCATCAACACCCTAAGCTACCGGCTTAAACGGAATAGGGGGTTTCCTAATAACGATACTCTGTTATTGAAACAAATTACTCATGCGACTTCTTGTTGCACTTTCCTCTCGTACTCTGCATCGCTGGCAGAATATTGACAATCTCAATTATAGGGAGTAATCAAGACGGTCAGCTCCCATCATCCGAAAGTGTTCACTACGAACGGAAAGAAGCAGCGATAATTAGGGGGCAGACTTGCTGCAAAACAGATCGGGAAAAGCTAAACTTTGCTGCATTTGGGCGCAGACTTTTGTTGCATGAAATGACAAAAAACCTTTAAAATTGAAGGCAGCGTCACAATAGTTTTCTGCATTCTACACGAAAGTCCATGAGGCATGATGGAGGATAGGCTAAGCGTCTCCTGCGGCAAACATTTTCGATTGCTGCAGGAGACGACGAATCAGCCCCCGCAACACACGCGTCTCATTCTCTTCTTCCCATTTGGGGAGACGGCTAGGACTACTTCAACCTTATTCCCGCAGTTGCTGCAGAGCTGTGTCCTGCTCTTTGATTCCGCCCGCGCAGCCACATCGGTCTTCGACTTCCCTTTTTCCGCCATACTCTTTCCTCCTTTCTTTTGTCAGTCTTGCATCAAACACTGTGCCGTCTCTCTTCCCCTCGGCACACGGCCTCATTGGGGTATCTAGCATCTATTCTTGTTCGCACAGCCAATGTACCTAAGAGCGGCGCTACAGAGCAAAATTCACAAAACTTTATATAATAATATGACTTATGACAGATAGTCAAGGGGCGAGTTGCGAAGAAGGGAATTTCTTGATAGCCTGAAGGCAGATCAGCACCATATCACAGAAAGGAGCGGTAATAATGGGAGTGGTGAAAAGCGCTTTTGAGAAGGCGATGGAGAAGATAAAGGTGATCGAAGAGCTCACCCCGGAAGAACGGGAAGATCTGAAAAACCGAGAGAAGCTGAGATCCTTATTATCAGCTTTCTATAAAGGTGAGCTTACCAGGAACCAGGTATGGGAAAGATTCAAGGGAATCGAACCATCTTTTCTGAAGGATGCTCAGCAAAACATGGCCGATTCTCTCAGGCTGGGGGCTGTATTGGAAGAATTCCAAAAGAGGAAAGACGGTATCTTGGCTATCGAGGCATTGAAAGAAACACAGAACGTGGCTGTTATCGAAAGCTCTTTGAACGCGATTGATAAATTGCAAAGGGAATACCGAGATATGAAAGAAAGGGCCATCGAGGAAATCAGAGCGGCGGTAAAAGAAAATCCACAGTTGAGAGTGAGGCCGGTCAGAACCCCTGATGGGAGAACTGTTTTGCAGGCAGCCCTATCGATTGAGGAGGCTGTAAAGGAAAAAATGGCCGAATTCCTCGCAGAGAACGAAAAGAGATATGAGGCGATATTCGAAAAGGCTCTTGAGCGGTTAAAAAGGGAACTGAAGTAAGGGGGCTGGCCCGCGATGTCGTTTAACACAACATTGTTGTAGATGATAGGTATTTTCCAGAGGTACTGACGGAGCACGATGCGTGAATGTCGTTTTTGTCGATTACACTGAACAGTATTATTCTGTCGTGACCCAGGCGCCTATGCCAGACAAGCACAGTGGCAAGTTCGTCCAGATGAGGCACTATGACACCGAATATCTTATCTTCTCCCCCAAGGAACTTACCCCCTATCATGGCGATATCGTAGAACGTTTCTGCAGGGATAAGGGGATCGACGGGGCTTTTGAAGGCCGGCAGAAATATTTTGCTATTCACGACACTTCATGGGTCATCGTTGGTGGAGGCAAGTTTGAGATCGACAAGGTGAAGAAATACGTCCGTCTATACGACGATTCGATGGCATATGGAAAATTTAATCCTGACGGATTAAAGGACAAGATTCTTCAGATTGCTCAGATGGCGAACCATGAAGTAAAGGTTGAATGATTTTTCAGAGTGATGCTTTTGTGGTTAGGACAATCGGCGGGAATTCTCGGGTCTGTGACCAGGGGAAAAAGTCGGTTCCCTGGTTTTTTGCTATTTCTTTTTGAGAGCGGTCTGTTTCAGGATGTGCGACATTCAGATGTTGGGTGAGGCCTCATCGCATCTGGAGGTGAGTATCTGATAATTAAAGGACGTAAGATGTGTCGTGTGACACGGCCTGACGGCGAGCACTTGCAAACCCCGGTATTGCCAGATATGTACTACATCCTGCGCCCGGGGAAAACGAATTGTCCTAAAGGGACAGCTTGTCCTGAACTGGCAGTATGCTCGCAATCTCTGACTATGAGAGGATGTCACTGGCGGCTCTCAATACAGAAATCTTCTGAAAAGGAGGTGTCGCATGTCAGCAACTCGAATAGCATTGGTAACAGGTGCAAACAAAGGGTTGGGTTTTGAGACGAGCCGCCAATTGGCGCGGCAGGGCATCAAAGTACTTATGGGAGCACGCAGTCTGACAAGAGGCAAAACTGCTGCCAAAAAATTGCGCAGAGAAGGCCTTGATGTGGAATTCATTCATCTTGACGTCACGAAGCCGGAACATATCAGGCAGGCGGCTCAGTACATAAAAGATGCTTCCGGCAGGCTCGACATCCTCGTGAACGATGCGGGTATGGCCCAGCCGGAAGAGTTTCTCTCCGCAAACAGCACTGAGACCGTTTCACCAAAAGTCCTCAGAACAATTTTCGACGTGAACTTTTTCGGCCTCGTTGAGCTCACTCAGACGCTGCTGCCGCTCATCAGGAACAGCGATGCCGGCCGCATCGTGAACGTTTCGAGCATCCTTGGCTCCTTGACCCTCCATAGCAAAGAAGGCTCCGGGGATCAGGTGAAGCCTTTTGCCTATGACGCGTCAAAGACAGCAGTGAACGCATTTACTATCCATTTGGCTGCAGCGCTGAAGGGCACCCCCATTAAGGTCAATTCAGCCCATCCCGGTTGGGTAAAGACAGACATGGGAGGCGAACAAGCACCTATGAGCGTTCAAGAGGGTGTAAAAACCGCGGTCATGCTTGCCACACTGGGAGGGGACGGCCCGACTGGAAAATTCTTTCACTTTAAAGAGGAGTTGCCATGGTAGCATGGCAACAAATACGATGCGCCGAACCTGCCCTGAAGACATCGGGCAGGAACCATCATGGCTGCAAAAGATACTATCGCAATCGTATAGGTAGGCGTTGTTTGTGTCTTTGAGCACCGGGAGCCGCCCTTGTCCACTGTTTTGGTGAGTTGCTTGCCAGATACTCTAGGATACAAGCCTGGGGCCAGATTGAGGCCAATCCTTGCGATACCATGACCCAACTTTGTTCTTCATCTCGGAAAGTATATCATCCCTATGTCTGCTTGCTTTCTTTTCTGACAAAGGCCTCTATGGCAGAGAAGGCGGTAGTATGAAGGTCGATGAATTTGACGCCATACCGGTTCGTATCGTGCCCATTCTCCTTTGCGAGAACACGAACAATCTCAGCCTCTGCTGTTATATACGTAGAACCCAGAAGAGAGAATGAGCACTTTACAGTGTCGCCTTCGAAAAAAACAGCTGCTGATTGAAAAAGCATGCCTGAAGTGCTGATATCGTCTGTAGAGCCGATAAAGGATGTTTTTTTCGATGTTCCGTGGAGTTTCACTGTGATGGGAACTCTGCCTGACGTTCTCGGGGCGATATGAAGGAGTTGATAGGCCTCCTGAAGCAGGATCGCACTGTTGATCGGGCTGGCGACGAATGCATTTGCCCTGCACTGTATACACCGCTCGCGGGCAGCTTCAGTTTCGGGGGCGACAATGATAAGGGAGACGTTGCGCAATACATGGTCTTCGCGGATGAGGGAACAGAGCGTCTCGCCGCTCATGTCTGGCGTGTCGAGTTTGGCGATGATAAGGTCAGCTTTCTTGGCCTTGTGGAGCGCAAGTGCTTTCTCATTTGTGGATGCAGTGAATATGTTGATGTCCGACCTGTTGAGAAAACTCTTATCTTTATCAATGATCGTCTGGAGGTCTTCCGCAAGTATTAGTTTCTTCATAACCGTTATACTATCAGTATAGGGCGATTCAGGGGAGATTGTAAAGTCTCGGTTACAAGCTAGGCAACCAAAATGAAAGACAATCCCCCTTATTAAAGGTCACAGTGACCATTGATTCTAAGGCGATAGACTGCACTTAAGACGGCCGACATGACATCTCCAACCTCTAATAGGAAAGGTCCGTGGCCATTTACTACTTCTTATAGCTGTCCAATCGTATGTGGATGATTTGCTCCTCATGGTTTTTGGGGAGGAATTACTTTTCATGCTTGCTTCTTTTGTTCTCATACATTGATTTATCTGCCTGGCCCAGCAGTTCATCGATAGAATAATGGCATTCGGGAGCGCAGCGAGTTATCCCAACGCTAAAGGACAGTGTGAAATTACGCTCATCTGTTGAGTTCCAAATATCCAACTCTTTCTTTAGGCGAGCGTCGAGGATCTTCGAGTCCGTAACAGTATTGTCCATCAGAAGGATGGCAAACTCATCCCCGCTAATACGCGCTATGATATCGGGCTCACGAAAAGTTCTCTTAAAAATATGGGCTGCCTCGGCTAATGCAAAATCGCCTTCCTGGTGACCAAACCTGTCATTGATTTTCTTGAGACCATCAAGGTCCGCAAGAAGCAGGAGGGTTCCGCACCCTAGCCGCTTGGNNTTGGCTGTCTTTAGCTGTTGCCCAGCCAAAGTCAGGAATCCTCTCCGATTGTACAGGCCGGTCAACTCATCGGTCAATGACAGGGCACGCAGCTTCTCCTCCATCTGTTTAAGCTCAGAAATATCTTTTGAAATAACCGCTAGAGCTACCGTTTGTCCGCTTCGCCCTTTAACGGCACTTAGTGTTCGAAGGTAATACTTGCTGTCCCGCTGGCTTTTATGCTCATACTGAACAGATTCGCC
>DMNE01000435.1 GCA_003453735.1 Nitrospiraceae bacterium
TTCCTTGAGATAAAGGCATTTCCCCAAGTCGATGAAAATAATGAAGTCATCAAGGTGGTGCATGTCATAAGGGACATCACTGAGCGGAAGCGGATAGAGGAAAAACTTAGCACATCTCTCAGCAGCCTTCAGGCCGTTGTTGACAGTGTCGATGCCGTTCTCTATGTCGCAGATATGGCAACATACGAAGTCCTGCTGATTAACAAATATACCCGTCAGATATTCGGGGGTATCCAGGGCAAGAAGTGCTGGGAGACCCTTCAAAAAGGACAAACGAGGCCATGCAGCTTCTGCTCGAACAGCAAATTGATCGGTACCGACGGACAATTTCTCGATACCTATGTCTGGGAGTTTCAGAATACGGTTAACGGCCGGTGGTACGAATGCCGCGACAGGGCCATCAGATGGGTAGATGGCCGCATAGTTAGGATGGAGGTCGCTGCGGACGTCACGGAGCGCAAGAAGATGGAGGCAGAAGTATTGAAGGCTCAGAAACTCGAATCGATTGGTATTCTTGCGGGAGGAATAGCCCATGATTTCAATAATCTCCTTCAAGCAATAATGGGAAATATTTCGCTGGCTAAGATATTAACGAATCCGAAAGAAAATATATTCCCTCTTTTGAAAGAAGCAGAGAAGGCGTCTGAGCAGGCAAAGGAATTAAGCTACCGGCTTCTCACTTTTAGTAAGGGAGGAGAGCCTGTCAGGAGCATAGCTTCTATAGAAAAGTTGCTCAAAGAATCCATCAGCCTGAGCCTTAGTGGATCGAATGTTGCCTGTGANNCCAGGTTTTCAGCAATCTGCTCATCAACGCCAAAGAAGCGATGCCCGACGGAGGGACAGTCGAAATCAGCGCATCGAATGTCAGGATAACCGGAAACGACAGAGTCCCTCTGAATGAAGGGCAGTACGTGAAGATATCTGTGGCTGATCATGGTATCGGCATTTCTGAAGAGAATCTGCCGAGGATCTTTGATGCCTATTTCACGACAAAGGACAGGGGAAGCCAGAAGGGCATGGGCCTCGGTCTCGCAATCTGTCATTCGATAATTGCCAAACATAAAGGACATATCGCAGTTGAATCCAAGGCGGGAGTCGGTACGGCCTTTCATATCTATCTTCCGGCCTCTCCGAAGAACATTGCAGGGGGGAAACCCCACAAAGAGGGAGATCTCTCTGCAGCCAGGGGACGGGTGTTGTTCATGGATGACGACGAAAGGGTAAGACGAATTACCGGTGCGATGTTACAACGACTGGGATATGACGTTGAGTTTGCGAGGAACGGCGAAGAAGCAATTGAGCGGTACCGGAGAGAGAAAGAATCAGGAAAAAGGATTGATGCGGTCATTCTCGATCTGACCGTGCAGGGGGGCATAGGGGGAGAGAAGGCGCTTAGGAAACTGCGTGAGATAGACCCGGAGATAAAAGTGGTTATATCGAGTGGATATGCTGATGACCCTGTCATGAAGGATTTCAGGGCATACGGATTTCTGGCTGCCATAGCAAAACCCTATACCGCCGAAGCGTTAACGGCACTCCTTGAAAAACTGTAAGAAAAATCCGAAGAGTCGAGCTCTGCGTTCCTTTTCGAAACCGTTGGTTTCATGCCACACCATGTGAAAAGTGTTATTTTGTTATAGATGTGTCATCCCTCATCACCTCTCGACTGAGCCGAATTAAGGAAGACTCCCAGTCGCAAGCTTCAAGACAAAACTCCGGATACACGTACACCGCATAGCGTGTTCGCTCGCTGACTGCTGTTCAGCCTAAAACCGGCAGTTGAACTCAGCAAACCCTTAAAAATTATGGTCATATCGTTGAATTTTGAGTCACCTTTTTGGTGACAGTTTCAACTGCTCCGCATTTGCGCTACCTGTTTATTTTTGCTTGTTTATCAGCCTGTTATGGTAATTTCTAACTGCGTTTTTTAGGTTTAGTCCACTTCTACTCTGCATCGCTGGCAGAATATTGACAATCTCAATTCCATGTCGAAGTCAACATTCCTCACTGAAGGCCCCTGGGCAAGATTCGCCCCTGTTTTGACCAGCGATAGTATCTGTTATGATTTCAATCGAGACAAGCGAGTTGTGTCTTCATTTGTGATACAAATGGTAATTATAGGCTTACTGTATCATTAGAACTTCAAATTGACAAGTCTAAATTAATGTGATATAAACGAGACATAAAGAGAGTGTTCCGATAAGACCAAACCCTCCGTGAGAAGGGGACAGCAAGCGGCGGGTCTTATTGTTAAGATGGCCGAGCTGCCGAAGGATAAACCTGAGGTAGGTTCGGCTTTTTTATTTGCGGAAAAGAAGTATTCCGTGGAAAAGGGGTGAGAAAAGGATATTTCCTTTATTGCCAAAGGTAACACTTTGGCAGGAGCTTTTGATGTAAGGATTAGGGACATTTTCTATGGGATTTATCTCATTCCAATTCTATAGAAAGTCTAAAAAGGGTTAGTATCAAGGGTATGTATCTGTGGAACGAGTGCAATACAGTCTGTGACAAGCCTGGCAAATGCAACTGCGGTGATGACTTGAAACACTTTGAGAGTGAACCTTTAATTGTCGGTGGCCTAAGATGAGATACAAGTTGCCTCTTTTTCAGATATCGGAAATGGAAAACTGTAAGCCTAACGACTTCTTCTATACTTTTTTCAAAGAACACGAAGACGAGCTTGTTGGCTGTGGTCCTTCACAACCGTATCCATCTGGTACCGAGATCTATCGTGAAGATGCCCTTGCGGAGGTCGTATATCTCATAGAACGCGGCATCATAAAGGTCAGCAGAATAGACCTTAATGGCAAAGAAACAATTGTTGGTCTTCGCAGCAGACATTGGTTATTGGCAGCTCCAACAGTGTTTCTTGGAACGTCATATTTATATACGGCCACAACGGTGACTCCATGTCATTTGCGTCCTATTACAGCAAAGTGTTTCTTCCATGTTCTTAAGACGAATGAGGCCTTTTCGCGAGAGATGTATCGGCTTCTCAGCCAAGAGGTCATCAGCAATTTAAGAAAAGTAGAGGAAGTAAGTTGTATGTCAGCCAATGACCGCGTGATGCAGTTTCTCCGTCAACTCGACGCTGAACTGTCTCCTAACAAATCGCAGGCCCACGATCTTTTTCAAATCCCGTTGAAGCAATATGAACTTGCTCAAATTGTCGGGGTTTCGCCGGAACACCTCTGCCGCGTTGTGAAGGAATTGGAGCAGGAAGGGATTGTAACAGGCACGAAAAGGATGTTGACTATAAGAAGCAGTTCCCTCCGTCAGAGGTGAGAAAATATCACTCTCTGATAGATTGACACTCTTTTAGCTTAGCGCTGCTTTGAGAAGTAAGTTCTCATATCAACACTGCAATAGTTTCGGTTGTCTCTTCCTTCAGTAAATAGCTGACCAACACAAATCAATAGTCTCTTAATGTGTATCAATGACAGGGGGAATCAACTGTGGTCTAATAACACTAGCAGAACGGAAATGTGCCTGTATGGGGAGGTGACTTGTTATGAAGAATATAAGCTGGCTCATTCTCGCTATAGTGTCTACTGACATAGCCCTCAGCATAATGCTTGACGGGTTGCTGAGTGTCGCGGCGGCGTTAGTACGTTGGTGACCGGTGCCATACAGACACTTTTTGAGGGCGAATGAGGTGAATAAGAAGAGAGCTGCCCGGAGGTTGTTGAAATCCGCAGGTCAATAAGAATCTCGTTTTTGACACGAGCAGTATCCATTTAAAGGCTTAAGGCACTAGGAAGTAGACAAATGGAAAAAATAACTTTATTTTCAGCTGAAAGGGTTAGGGCTCTCGGTCGATCTATATTGATAATGTTTCTCCTCGCAGTGCCAATTTTGGGTGCTGCTATTAACCCTGTAGTTGCCGCGGAACCGTTAAAAGAAGACGTATATCCCGGCGCAATCGATTATAAGAAAGGATCGGCCGATTTTTTCGACTGCGATGAGAAGAAAGTTATTTACCACTATTATCGCACAACAGATACCGCCAACAAAGCAGTAGAGTTTTATAAAAAGCACGGCTTCACGGTGATCAGGGATGATTCTTTCAGGTCCTGCTGCATTTCCAAGGACAGTTATATTCTATCGAGCGAGAAGAAAGGTGCGACTGTTTACGTGAGTATCGAGAACTGGTGGTCCGATAAAGAGAATCACCTGATGAACGATACGCTTATTTTACATGTGATTGCTGCTCAGCCAGACAACAAATAGGCATAGCATTTATTGAACATAACGGGAAGGGGATTATTACTACAATAGTTAGTTCTGGCATAACTGGATGGATTATTAATAAACGGAGGTAGTCAAGAAAAAAGAAATAATCATTGAAGTTCAATGTAGAAAGGCGACCAACAGCGTATAAAAGAGAACAAAAGAGCTATCGCTATAAATTTCCCAAATTTCTCCTCAAGACATTATCTGCAGATTTCTCTACGTATTCCCTGTACTTTCGACTTTTGAGAACTGTTTAGTTTGAGGGGTAAGGGTGATACCAACCCGTCCCGAAGCGCAAGGCTCTTCCCTATTGCATATCGCCCTCAAAACTGTGTGATGTTCTACACGAACTCCGCGAAGCATGCTGTCTTGCTGACTGTTCATTTCCAAAAGAAAGTAGCGCCATTGGCAAAGAATTGACAGTGTCAGGTCAGGGAGAAAACGAGAAATGATGGCTGGGGGCACCTATCCAGCAAAATAGTGAAGGATTGGCAACCCCCAAAATACGAATCTTAACCGGAAGGAAACCGCTAAGCTATTTTTTAGGCGGCTTGTATCCCGTCTTTGCTGCCTTTTTCATTGCAGCAATCCCCTCCTCTGCCGTCATAAGAGGCGTGGTTTTGAAAGCTCTCAGTGCACCTCCTGCAGCAACAGCCATGGAAAAAGCTGCAGCACTTACGTTATCAGGCATCTGACAAACAGCCGCTATGTCGTAATCCCCAAAAGCAAACCAGAAGCCCACAAGGCTGCCTCCTAGTTTCTCAACAGCCTTTTGTACTGCCTCGCGGCGATTCTGCGGATTGTTTATTAGGCCCGCGACGGCCTCGGCGGTATATGCCGCTTGCACTAAATAGTAACCCATAATAGCCGCCTTTCTGCCCTTTAAACTGCAATTTCGGAGCCTTTCTCATCAAAGCCAATCTCAGCAGAGCCAATCTCGTTCTGTTCAGTCCCTTTTGGCTAAGAGTGCTGACGTGAATAGTAGAGATCAATATGGCAAAACGCTGCTGCGTCTTACACTAAAGTTCCTAGTGTAATGTCTTATAAATAGCTGGTGTTATATGTTGCTTTGTGATAGACTTATGTCATGTCGCGACGAGCTATGCAGGTAACCCTAAGTGAAACGGATCGGCAGGAGTTGAAACGTTGGGAGAGCGCCCATCGAACGCCGCAACAGGTCGCACAGCGCTGTCGTATAATCTTAGCGGCGGCGAAGGGTGGACAAGACAAAGATATCGCCGGGAGCATGCAGATCAACTATAAGACCGTGGCATTGTGGCGGCAGCGTTTCTGTAGTGAAGGACCGGACTGCCTTTGGGAAGTGGCCATAGGTCGCGGACGCAAACCACAGTTGACGTCGGAGAAGATTGAGAAAGTTATTCATGCCACCTTGCAAACCCGGCCTACTGGCGCCACCCATTGGAGTTGCCGGACAATGGCTGAGAAGCAGGGCGTAAGCAAGGCAACAATCAATCGGATATGGCAAAGTCATGGACTACAGCCGCATAGAATCAAGCAGTTCAAGTTGTCGCGCGATCCGAAGTTCTTGGAGAAACTCACCGACGTGGTGGGTCTCTATCTCAACCCTCCGGAGAAGGCACTGGTGCTCTGCGTGGAGGAGAAAAGTCAGATTCAGGCATTGGATCGCACACAGCCAGGCCTGCCTTTGAAAAAAGGCCGCTGTGGAACTGTCACGCATGACTACAAGCGTAATGGTACCACGTGCCTGTTCGCGGCGTTG
>DMNE01000308.1 GCA_003453735.1 Nitrospiraceae bacterium
ATCGCGCACAACCATATAATCGACAGAATCCTTGTTAACTTCTTCATATTTTCATTATACTGCATACTGCGAATTCCTTGGGCATTCAACACCCTTGCGGTCTTGTCCCCTTTAATCACTTCTCAAATTATCTTTCTCAAATCCCCCTAGAACAAACCTTCCCACAGGGGAGGGGGAATGTGTACCACTAGGTATCCAGAAAGGGTCTCGGAGGGTTGTTGGGTTGGTTTATTAGCCCGTTGAGGGGGGGTCTCTCTTGTCTTCCGCAGCAGAAAATGCTATGGACGAAGTTTGAAGGATTTTTTGGAATAACAAAAACAAACAAAACTAACAACAAAACCAGAGAGTTGTGTAAAATTTGTAATGGATTTCTAATGAAACCTTATCCAAAACCAATAACCTACCACAACACCCTAAGCTACCGGCTTAGTGACAAAAAGCGGTAGCCTATTGACTTTGTTTCTAACCCTACAATTATTAAGTAAAAATAGAATTATCATTTAATAATTGAAAAATCGTTTTGTGCCAGAAATGGTTTCCCCATCATCTCTGGTATACTATGAGCAGAGTAGTGGTGCGAGACAAGAAAGCATTTTCGCAAGAACAGGGGTCAGATATGCACGCACTGAAAGTTATCTTTTTCCTCATTGCTTTTTTTATAGTCAGCGGCTCGCTTTTCGCAAACGGAGCTGATGTTCGTTCTTACGTCAATACTGGGGACGCGTATTACAACAGGGGACAATATGACAAGGCTATTGAACAATACAGTGAAGCGATCTCCCTAGACCCGAACCTTGCCGATGCTTACTATCATCGCGGACTTTGTCGTTACCGGAATGGCCAATATGACGAGGCAATCGCGGATTACACCAAGACCCTTTCTCTTTATCCTCCTAACTCCAATGCCCAGATATACAGCGATCGCGGGCTTGCATATCTCAAGAAAGGGCTGTACGATGAGACGATCGAGGACTACACGAAGGCCATTTCCATAAATCCTCAGTGGCCCGATGCTTATCACAACCGGGGTATTGCTTATTCCCGGAAGGGACTCTATGATGAGGCTATCGAAGACTATAACAAGGCCATATCCATGAGACCAAACTATACTGAGGCTTATTTCGCCCGCGCGATGGCCTATGTTAGGAAAGCATCGGACGACTTCAAGAGACTTTGTGATATGGGAAATAAGGATGCCTGCGATAATTTTAAGCAGCTTACGGAATGAATGATTTTTCGTGCCTGCGTGGGACTTCGGAGATTAGGGTCCTGCCTTAAAATGTGTTCCCTTGGGCTTGTCCAGGAGTCATTTGACCAGTTTCCTCCTCTTTTCTAATTCGATGTCGAGGTCTTTTAGTTGTTCCACCTTCTCTTTCATCTCCTTGTTCTCTCTATCCAGTCTCACGATTTCCTTCAGTAAAGAGAGCCAGTTTTGAATCATCTCAGCTTTGCCTTCCTCCGGGGCAAGGGATATATACGTTTCGAGTTCCTTGAGGGCCATCGAATAATTGGGAGCCTGATTCCGGTGGTGTCCATACAGCAAAGCGAGTTGAAGATGAACTGGTGCGCTGGCTGGTGAATCGAGAGGCTTTTGGGCATTTTCCTGCAACTGTTCAATTTCCTTGTGAAAACGCCCAGGCTTCATCTCCGCATAACGCTGGAAAAATGTTTCAAGATTTGTCTCTTTTTGAACGTTCGCAGGAGTACAATGAGAGAGCAGGGTCACTCCCCAGAAGATCACAACTAATTCAATGATGTTCTTTCGGTTGAACATCTCTCATCCGTGTTCGTGATCTTCGGGCAGATGCAACAGCGGTTTCCTGCTGTCCGCTTTGCAGGACATCTTTTTTGCGCCTGTCTGCAACGCAGACGCTGCCTGGAAGAGATTTCGCATATTCCTTCAACTCAGCGGCTAACTCACCAACCTGCACCGGATCGATGAGGTTATAGTGCTGGCTGGTCACAACAGCTATGGATAGTGTCATAATGGGAAAGCTCATAGTCTGCCCCTGGCGGTTTCTTCCAATAATGTAACCCCGGTGGAAATCCTGAGGGTCGTAAAAATCTACGATCGTTTCGTCGAATCTCCGGATAATGGTATTGCAGATCTCCAGGTATCGGTCCGGCGAAGTGATAACAACAAAGTCGTCTCCACCGATATGGCCTATAAAGTCCTCATCTATGCCGATTTCTCCAACCGTTGTCCTCATTACTCGGGCGACGGCCTTTATCACTTCGCTGCCTCTAGCGTACCCATAACGGTCAGTGAATGCCTTAAAATTGTCCATATCGAGAAGGCAAAACGCCAGGGGAACTTCGGTGTCTAACCTTGTTTTCAGAACTCTTTCTATTGCTACGCCTCCCGGAAGCCGCGTGAGGGGACTTGCGTCCAGACACATCTCCTCCAGGTGCTTCAGCCTTTTCGACATTTCGCCGAAAGCAAGGAATAACTCCCCGAGTTCATCCTGTTTCCGGATATTGGATTGGTACTCAAACCTCCCCTCGGCTATTTCCTCCGTTGCGCGTTTCAAGTGGTTAATTGATTTTGAGATTGTGCGGGTAATGAGCATTCCGGCGGTCATGCTCAGAATGATTCCCATACCGCATAAGAGCCCTGCCCCCCTGAACGCTATAGTTCCGATGTCTGCGCTCATACGCATTTTATCGTTTTGCGCCTTCAGGGCGCGGGAAGATACCTCTTTGAGCAGCCCGATAAGCTCTTCCTGTTTCTGGGTAATACGGTCATGATACCCTTGCGCAACCGCAGCAGGATCTTTCACATGTTCAAAGCTATCAACAAAAAGGTTGTTGTATTCCGTGTGGAGAGAGATGAGACGATCAACCGGTATGTCATGTTTGCCGGGCAGGTTACTAATCTTGCCGGCCATGAGATCGAACTCTTTGCTTCTTTCCCAAAATAATGCCAACATATCGGAACTCCCCAGGATGCCGTAGCGACGGGCGTAAAGCTCCTGAGCGAGGAGGTTGTCGATCATCTTGTCCGCCGCCTCTATCAGCGGGAGGTCTCCACGGATAATACCTTCATTCATCTCGTTCAACCTCTCGAGGTTCGAAAGAGCGAAAACAGATATAACGATTATCAAGGCAGCGAGAGCGAGATATCCCATAAGAATCTTTTTTGCGATGCTCGCTCGGAAGAGGAAGTTCAGGAGCCTTGTGGCGGGAGAGGCCCTCATTGCTGTCATTTCATTTCTCATGGGGATCGTTGCTTCACATCTCGATGCGATAAAGCATTACCCGAGATCGCCCGCGTGAAACTGAAGGATCGCTGTTGCGGCGACCGCAGCCGTTTCCGCGCGGAGGATACGGTTTCCAAGGGTTGTGATGCGCAACCCTCCGGAGTTGGCGATGGCGACTTCTTCGCCAGTGAAACCTCCTTCAGGTCCGATAGCGATGACACATGAATTGCCTCTCTTTACCGTAGCAAGAGCATCCACTATTTTGTTGCCCCCTTTCTCCCAGAAAATAAGACCGCCCCCTGGACTTATGCCAGGACCACATGCGTAAGACGGATGGGCGAAGATATGAGCAAAGGGCATCGGATTATGGATAACAGGAACGCAGGTTCTACCGCTCTGCCGGGAAGCGTCTTCTGCTATCTTTCTCCATCGGGCGATTTTTCTCGTCTCTCTCACTTGGCTCCTTTCCGTTATTGCGGGGAGTATCTCTTTGACTCCGAGTTCCGTGGTCTTCTGAATAACGAGTTCCATCTTCTCTCCTTTCAGTAATCCCTGGACAAGGATGAGGGTAAGAGACGACTCTGTATCAGACGTGAGCACTTCAGTGACTTCGGCAAGGACTTCTCTCTTTGCAATCCCCTTTATTATGGCTTTGTGAGAGACACCACGGGCGTCGAAGATTATCAATTCGTCTCCTTCCTTGCATCGGAGAACTGTTGAGAGATACCGTGCCTTCTCTCCTGTAATCGTAATCGTGCCAGAAGTTTCAATCAGCGGCAGGAATATGCGCGGCATAATCTAGTTCTCCGCGCCTGTCAGGATATCCTTTATCTTTTCCTTGAAGGTCTTCGACGTCTTGTCGCCACTCAGTTGCGCATATTCTTCCAGGAGTTCCCTCTGGCGGGGAGTTACATGTTTCGGAACCTCGATACTCACGACAACGACTTCGTCCCCCTTGCCGTGGCCGCCCAGTTTGTGAATACCTCTTCCTTTTAG
Source organism: Nitrospiraceae bacterium (assembly GCA_003453735.1). Classification (GTDB taxonomy): domain Bacteria; phylum Nitrospirota; class Thermodesulfovibrionia; order Thermodesulfovibrionales; family UBA9159; genus UBA9159. The sequence goes on from DMNE01000308.1 coordinate 4,197, forward strand.
GTGGAATGCCTTTTCTGAAGAGGTGCCGGGAGGGATCCTCAGCCGTGTTGAGCCATCGAGGGTGGGAACTTCTATTTCTGCTCCGAGGACAGCTTGCGGATATGTTATGGTCACTCCACAATAAATATCATTGCCCCTTCTCATAAAAACAGGGTGTTCTGCAATATCTATTACAATGTACAAATCGCCGGGAGGACCTCCGTAAGACCCTGGCTCGCCTTCTCCGGACATCCGTAATCGTGATCCAGCATCTACCCCGTGAGGTATCTTTACCGAGATGTTGCGAACTGTTTTTATCCTGCCGTTCCCTGTGCATGATGTGCAGGGATCGGTGATGATCTTGCCTGTCCCACGGCACGACCCGCAGGTCTTGGAAACGCTGAAGAACCCCTGCTGAAACCTCACTTGTCCAGTTCCCTTACAGTTTGAACAGGTGACCGGCGATTTCCCAGGCTGCGAACCAGAGCCCTTGCACGATGAGCAATTCTCCCATCGTGGCACCTCGATATCCTTTTCTGTTCCGAAGGCCGATTCCTCAAGTGTTATATCGAGGTCATACCTCAGATCGTTGCCTTTTGCAGGCCGCTGCCGCCGTTGCCCTGAGAATGTCCCGAAGAAGTCCCCGAAGATATCTTCGAAGATATCACCAAAACCGGCTCCGGTGAAGGCGCCAAATCCAGCACCCATTCCTTCGGCTGTTCCGAACCGGTCATAATGGGACCGCTTCTCGGAATCGCTCAAGACAGAGTATGCCTCGTTTATCTCCTTGAACGTCTCTTCGGATTCCTTGTTGTCAGGGTTTCTGTCAGGATGATACTTGAGCGCAAGCCCCCTGAATGCCTTCTTAATTTCCGCTTCCGAGGCATTTCTGGGAATGCCGAGTAATTCATAATAGTCCTTCATTTCTCCTTCTTGTCGACTTCTTCAAATTCTGCTTCAACCACCTCTTCTTCTGGTGCCTTTGCTTGCGCTTCGGGGCCCGCTCCTGGCTGTGTCTGGGCACCAGAGGCCTTATAAAGATGTTCCGATATTTTGTAGGACGCCTTGGTGAGGCTGTCGATGGAAGCCCGTATATCTGCGCTATCCGTGCTTGTTTCCTTCACCTTCCTGCATCTCTCAAGCGCCTCTTCGATCTCTTTCTTCTCAGCCTCGGTCAACTTGTCCCCGTATTCCTTAAGGGATTTCTCCACCGAATAGACGAGGGTGTCCGCTTCGTTTCTTGCTTCCGCCAATTGCTTCTTCTTTCTGTCTTCATCCGAATGGGATTCTGCATCACGCGTCATCTTCTTGATCTCATCATCGGTAAGACCGCTGGATGCGGTTATCCGTATCGATTGTTCCTTTCCGGTGCCGAGGTCTTTTGCAGAAACATGCAGGATGCCGTTGGCGTCAATGTCAAAAGAGACTTCTATCTGCGGGTATTCCCCTCGGTGCCGGGGGGTATCCCGACCAGTTCGAATACCCCTAGGAGCTTATTGTCCGCAGCCATCTCCCGTTCACCCTGGTGGATCTTTATCGTTACGGCCGGCTGGTTGTCGGTCGCTGTTGAAAATACCTGACTCTTTTTTGTCGGTATGGTCGTGTTTTTGTCGATAATTTTTGTGAATATACCACCCAGGGTCTCGATCCCAAGGGAAAGAGGAGTGACATCGAGGAGGAGAACCTCTTTGACCTCGCCCTTCAACACTGCGCCCTGTACTGCGGCTCCTACAGCAACCACCTCATCGGGATTTACCGATCTGTTCGGCTCCTTTCCAAAGAAGGACTGAACAACCTGCTGAACCTTTGGGGTGCGGGTCTGGCCTCCAACGAGTATAACTTCATCGATATTCTGGGCAGTGAGATTTGCGTCCGTAAGGGCTAGTTTGCATGGCTCGATCGTCTTGTCGATGAGGTCTCCGGTGAGCTGCTCAAGTTTTGCTCTGGAAAGTTTCATGAGAAGATGTTTTGGCCCTGTCGCATCTGCTGTAACGAACGGCAGGTTTATCTCAGTCTCCGTCGCCGTGGACAGCTCAATCTTCGCCCTTTCAGCTGCTTCCTTCAACCGCTGAAGGGCCATCTTGTCCTGTTTCAGGTCTATGCCTTGGTCTTTCTTGAACTCTTCCACCATCCAGTCAATAACCCTCAGATCAAAGTCATCACCGCCCAGATAGGTGTCGCCATTCGTTGATCTAACCTCGATTACGCCTTCGCCAATCTCGAGAACCGAGATATCAAATGTGCCACCTCCAAGGTCATATACGGAAATCTTCTCCTCTTTCTTTTTGTCCATGCCGTAGGCGAGGGATGCCGCCGTAGGCTCATTGATGATCCTGAGTACAGTCAGACCTGCTATTTTTCCGGCATCCTTTGTTGCCTGCCTCTGGCTGTCGTCAAAGTAGGCGGGGACAGTTATCACCGCCTCAGTAACCGGTTCTCCGAGATAGTCCTCGGCAGCCTGTTTCAGTTTTTGCAGGATCATCGCTGATATCTCAGGGGGAGAATATCTCTTGCCCCGTATCTCGACGTGTGCATCACCGTTCGGCGCTTCAACGATCTTATAGGGCAACCTCTTCTTTGCGTGGTCGACCTGCGGAGTGTTGTATTTTCTCCCCATCAGTCTTTTTATGGAAAATATGGTATTCTCAGGGTTTGTTATGGACTGTCGTTTCGCTATCTGTCCCACCAACCGCTCCCCTTTCTCGGTGAAAGCGACAACAGAAGGAGTTGTCCTCGTCCCCTCTTGATTTGGTATAACGACGGGCTCTCCGCCCTGCACGACGGCAACAACTGAATTTGTTGTGCCCAAGTCGATCCCTATTGCTTTTCCCATGGCTATTCCTCCTGTGTTTCTTTATTTATCTCAATTATGTTGGCTTCAGTGCAAGGTGTCTCTGAAGGCTTTTTTGACACCGCTACCAGAGAAGGCCGCAATACCTTGCCGCCGAATAGATACCCTTTTCTGAATTCTTCAACAATGGTTTTATCTTCTACATCTCCTCGTTCGACCTGTGACATGGCATGGTGCACTGACGGGTCAAAGGGCAGCCCGACCGCAGGTATCGCGGTTAGACCAAACTTTTCAATCACCCGCTGAAACTCTCTGAGGGTTATCTCAACGCCCTTAACCAGGTCATTGGATATCGCATCGGTTGAGTGCTTTAAGGCCATCTCAAGGTTATCGATCACTGGCAGCATTTCATAGAGCAGAGATTCATTACCGTATTTTACGAGTTCCTCTTTATCTTTTTGGACACGTTTTTTATAGTTATCAAACTCTGCGTAGAGCCTCATATACCTATCTCTCAGCTCTGCCAATTCGCTTTCCGGCGACGGTTTTTCCCCTTGGATCTCTTTCTCCCTAACCTCCTGAATCTCCCCTTCTTTTTTTTCGATGACTTCCCCTTCTTCCACAGTTCCTCCTTACTCCTTGCTTCGCATACCCGATTTGCTGAGAATGTTATCCTTCTGTCAGTCCCTCTGTCAGGATCTTTGTTAAGAGTCGCGCAGTTGTATCCACGATGGTTATCGCCTTCAGATAATCCATACGTGTTGGTCCGATGACCCCCAAGGTGCCTATAGGCCGGTCGCCCTCTCGGTAGGTGGATACCACCATGCTCAATCTTTTCATCTCTGTAGCGGAGTTCTCAGAACCGATAATAACCTTGACCCCTTCGGACTCCGAGAGAGCGTCGAGGAGTTTGATGATAAGATGTTTGTCCTCTATAGCCCGGGATACCTCCTTGATCCGTTCAAGGTCTGAAAAGTCCGGAAGGCCCAGTACCTCGGTAAGACCCGAGATGAACACGTCGCTCTGTCCGAAACGCATGGCCTCCCGACATATCTTTATGGCCTTTGATATGAGCGTATCGCAGAGTATCTTCTCACGCTGCAGCTCCTGTAAGACCTTCGACCTGATTTCGTCAATGGTGTACCCGGTGAATTCGGCATTGAGGTATGCAGAAATCCGAGAAAGGTCCTGCTGTGTTATCTCGGGGTCGAAATGGAGAATTTTACTCTGTATGATGCCCTCATCCGTCAGGAGCGTTATGGCAAGTCGGTCTGTTCGGTAGCGGAATAATCCGATCCTCCTCACGGTCGTTTTTTCGGGGTTCGGAGAAAGTGCAACTCCCAGATAGTGTGAAAACATCGAGAGGGTCTTGGTCGTTTCTTTCAAGAGGCTCGTGATATCCTTCCTGATATTTTCGAGTTTCTTGGTAAGGTCATGGGCGAGAGGGGAATCCATCAGAGTTTCCTTCTGGGCCAGGCTGTCTACATAGAACCTGTAGCCTTTATCAGTGGGGATACGACCGGCAGAGGTGTGGGGCTGACTGAGAAAACCCATCTCCTCGAGGTCAGCCATGATGTTCCTGATCGTTGCAGATGACAGGTTGAAGGCATACTTCTTTGTGACAAAACGAGACCCTACAGGATCGGGGTTTAATATGTAACTATCAACCACGGCCCACAATACCCGCTGAACTCTCTCTTCAATCATTGTTCCGTTAACCCTTCTTTAGCACTCTAACATTGAGAGTGCTAATACTGTAACAATAAGATGCCAGGCGTGTCAAGACGACGCCGATGCACGATGCATGGGCTTCTCGGTTGCTTTCCGATGCAGGCGTGCTCATCACCACGGAAGTTTCCTCTGCAGCAGTTTTTCATACATCTTCGGAGGTAAAAAAGCCTGTTGATGAATCTCGTCGCTATAGTATTTTGTATCGATAGTGAAGTCCCTCCTCATCTGACGGAGATCGTGTTTTTTAGAGGCAACAGAAAATGTCCACCAGTTACCTGCGTAGGTCGACAGGGAAGCGGTATAGAGGTCAACGATGGGGAATATCAGCCTCATCTCTTCCTGCACCGCAATGACGATATCTTTATGGAAGTGGAGGGATTCAGAAAGGGTTACGAACATGCCCTCATCGGTAAGAGCGTCCTTGACGGATTTAAAGAACTCAATAGTAAAGAGACTTTTTGCAAAACCTACAATGTCAGTGGAATCAACAATGATCACATCAATATCGCCGTTTCTGCCTTTGACGAATTCAGCGCCGTCCATGCACTTTATCTCCACACGACTGTCGTGAATGCCGCCTGCCACAGACGGAAAGAACTCCTTTGATACCGTGATGACCTTCTCGTCGATCTCGACAAAATAGATCTTTTCGACAGAGTCATGCTTCAGGACCTCCCTGACTGTCCCTCCGTCTCCCCCGCCGATGACGATAATATTTTTCGGATGAGGATGGGCATGCATGACAAGGTGAACGAGCATCTCGTGATAGAAGAATTCATCCTTTTCCGTTATCTGCACCACCCCGTCAAGGATGAGCATTTTGCCGAAATGAGGATTTTCGATAATCAGAATCTCCTGGAAATCGCTCTTGCCCTTATAGAGAACCTTTTCAACACCGTAGAGATACTGTATCGGGGCATAGGGATCCTTTTCAAAAAACCTAAGCATCTTCCCTCCTGTTTTCTCCATTTATCTTAGGGTCACTGAGACCACAGATGCTTAAAGAAAAAAGACGCGCTTTCCATGAAAATCACTATGGCCTTCTCAGTGGTGTCACCGTTGTCATATCAAAATCGTCTTTGGGATTGAGAAACCATTGAATTCCGATGCGTAGGAAACAGTATACGCACCGCTGGAAGGTATCAGGATGCGATTTCCGATCTCCGGTTCAGGGAGCGCCACGTCCCGGTCTATCACGTCAAAGCTGTCACAGCTTGGGCCCGCGATTGTCCAGACCTTTTGCTCACTTCTGCTGCCTACGAAGTAATTATACTTGATCCCGCCGATACTTTCCATGAGGCCGTTGAAGACCCCGACATCAATGTACAGCCAGTTCTCGTCGCCTCTCAGTGCCTTGCCGACCACTGTTGCAACAAAGACTCCTGCGTCACCGATAACAGACCGCCCCGGCTCGATGAAAACCTCCACATCCGTCGAAAACTTCCGGGAGATCGCTTTGTCGATCTTCTTCTCTATTGTTGCGATGTCGACCACATTTTTCGTATAGCGGATAGGATAGCCGCCGCCAATATTAAGGATCCGAAGCGGTATCCCCTTCTGTACGGTTACTTCCCATAATTCCCATGCCTTGTCTATCGCCGCATTCCAGTTATACACATTGTTGCACTGCGATCCGACATGAAACGTGATGCCGACAGGATTGAGCCCCTTCTGCTGCGCGGAGACGAGCAAATCCGCTGCTTCGTCCAGCTCGACGCCAAACTTTTTGCTCAGCGGCCATTCACTTCCCTCGTTCGGAACAGATAGCCTCACGTAGACGTTGGAGCCCTGCGCGTAATGTGCAAGCTTTTCGACCTCCGGCTCGGAATCGAAGGCAAAATACCGTATTCCATAGGATACGGCCTGTTCTAAGAACTTCAATGTTTTAACGGGATTGCTTGTTATGATTCTTTCCGGCTCAATACCGAGGGAGGCCAGGATCTGTAATTCCCCTTCCGAAGCGATTTCAAAACCGACCCCGAGGCTGCTCATGAATGTCAAAACCTCTTTATCCGGATTTGCCTTCACCGCGTAGAACACCCTTGAGCGCTTGATACCCTTCCCGATGATCAAAGATTTCTCCTTTACTACCTCCTTATCTATTAGGAGGTAGGGGGGTGGCTCATCACTTACGGCTATATGATTCAGGACCTTATTCCAAGTTGTCTTATCGATGTAATCAGGTATTATTTCCACAGACACATCCTCATGTTAATTTCCGACCGAGAGAGCTTCTGCGTGATCTGAATAGTCATTTTTTTGAGGTATTATATAAAAAGTCATCATAAAATTATATAGGATAATTCTTGAGTTTTCTTGAGTCAGGCAACGAAAAGGTAGGGCTTTACGATTCTTAAGATTTCACGACGGCGCCGTTACTTGGGTTTCCTCGTGGCAATCAGCCTCCTAGCCGTGGCGCGGACGGCCTCAGAAACGTTTTTGTTATTTTCCAGGATTGCCATATCCTTTGTCCTTAAATTCGTTACGAGAGCGGATGCGAGTCCGACTGGTGTTTTGGGGTTGTTGACCAAAGCCGTCACAACAGCGTAGTTTTTCATCCACTCCCTATTTTTGGCGATAAGCCTGAGGGCGTCTTCCGGGACATTCCGCGAATGAGCTATCATCTCAGCTTCTGTTGCATTAACTTTTGGATTTTTTAGGACACACAGAACAACCTCTTTATTTGAGTCTTTGGCGAGAATTGACCGCACTACGCTACCTCCCCTCATTGCAAGGGCTACCTTTTCGCCGACCGTGAGTGCTTGTATCTGCTTCAGGATACTCTGTTTCCGCTGCTCTGTCGTTGCCTGAGCATCCTTCCGTGGCATCTTTCCTAATTCCACAGGGAGACTGAGGTACTTCCGTGCCTCTTCTCGAATATCGTCAGGGACATCCGCACTGTCAAGCAGCAATTTCAGAACTTCAATCCTGCCGGTATTCGCTGTGAGGATGTCCCGGAAAATTTCCGGATCTGAGGCATCCTCCATGAGGACCTGCAGTACCGTCTCAGATGCTGTTGCAAAGTCGAAAGCCAAAAGTTTGATATCTTCTGTCATGGGTTCCTCAAGTAGCAAAAATATTCCTGATTGCCTTTCTGCCCTAAAACAGGTGACCTGAAGATGCCCTTGGCCTTCAACCCAATCTCCTCAGCATAGCCTGCAATACCATCTACAGCGGCCATTCTTTGTCTTTCATCTCTCACAATGCCGCCCTTTCCGATCTCTCCTTTGCCGACCTCGAACTGCGGTTTAACAAGTGCGAGTATCTCACCTTCATGCCTTAGAAACTCCATGACTTTCGCCAACACCTTCTTTAATGAGATGAAGGAAAGGTCGACGGTCGCGAAATCAATATCTTCAGGAATCTTCTCTTTTTCAAGATATCGTATATTTGTCCGTTCGAAGAGTATAATCCTCGGATCGTTCCTCAAAGGCCAGGAAAGCTGGCCATAACCTACGTCAACACAATACACCCTCTTTGCACCCCTCTGCAGCATGCAGTCCGTGAACCCGCCGGTGGAAGAGCCCACGTCAATTGCGATGACATCCCGCAGCTTTATTGCGAAATGTTCGATGGCTGCATCCAGTTTGAGCCCACCACGGCTCACATACGGCATGTCCTCACCTTTCATTTCAATACGGGCATCGGCATCAATCGAGGCACCTGCCTTTGTCACTGCCCTTGCATTCACCAGCACCTTTCCCTCCATGATCAATGCCTTTGCACGTTCTCGGCTGTCAACGATTCCTCTTTTGAAGAGGAGTACATCAAGACGTTCTTTCATGATCGCATCGTAATATCTTGACATTCTGCGCCGCTAAACCGCTCGACGATGCACTAGAAATGGCAAAAAAAAAGGAAAGCAGGAGTGATGTGCGTTTCGATATTCCGCTTAGCGCAATGCGGGGGCGGGAAATTGTCATTAACGAAACGAGGGGCAGGGCGCGATGCAGTCCTTACAGGTTCTATAAATCCCTTCTGCATCGAGGCCATACTTTTTTCTGAGGATCGACTGAGCGCCGTGCTCGAGGAAGTGATCGTCTATGCCGATCCTTCGCACCTGCACATCATTCAGCCCTGCCTTAGCGATACATTCCAGTATTGCTGAACCGAATCCCCCGGCAAGGACATTTTCTTCGACGGTAACGATTCGTCTTCTCCTCTCTGCGAGGGAGACAACCAGCCCTTCATCGAGGGGCTTGATAAACCGGGCATTAATTACGCACGCGCTGATACCATCATCTCTCAGCATCTCTGCAGCAGTCAATGCCGAATAGACCGTGTTGCCGACTGCTATGATGGCAATGTCGTCTCCGTCAGTCACTATCTCGGCCTTTCC
>DMNE01000092.1 GCA_003453735.1 Nitrospiraceae bacterium
CCCCATTGGCGGGATAAGCAAAATCTATAAAGCACCCGGCATAGAATGCAACCTTTTCTTTTGACTTGGGTTGCTCGATTTTCCCAGCCCTGTCCCTGCATAGTAAGTCGGTAATGGTAGGCAGACTGCGGAAATCGGAGAACTAAGCCGCCGGTCTACGCCAGGACGGGAAAAGGACAATCTGTGCAACAAACAGTTTGCTCCTTCCCGTAAGAGCACTATCGATGATCATCAGAGGCAACTTTATAGAAGCGTTGGAAGAGGCATTCCCCGAAGCAAAATTCAAAGGAAATGTTCCATGCCTTTGCAGCGCCAGTGTTTTGACACGTTTCCTTAGTAAACTGAGATGAATCAAGTTGGTCGTTTACTCCAAAGAGATCTTCCACGGCTTCGATCATTCACTCATAAGAACCGTTAGCCACAAGTTTGTTCGAAAGCTCGCGAATCACGCTCATTAAGCCCAAAAAACAGCCATCACGTCTGTCCTTGGCGTAACCAGATCCTCTAATGCTCATTTGAACAAAATGTGCGAATGGCCATCTTGGATGGCGGTACCATTTTATGGAAAAATCAACTCTGGCCCTCCTCATCTTTTTCAGTCTTGAGTATACCGGATTTCTCCAGAACAGAGACTCCGCCCTGAACGTTTACCGTATTGTCAATTCCAGCCTGGTCCAGACGCCGCAATGCTTCATAGGACCTAGCCCCCGAACCGCACACCAAAAGCAGCCGCTTGTCTCTGGGTACCTCTCCCATTCTTCCTTTTAGAGTTTCTTGTGGAATATTCAGCCAACGCCTTCCAAAGTGTTTGACAAACGGGGCGGCAGCGGCTGGTTCTCTTACGTCCAGGCAGAGGCAGTCTGTGCTTTCCTCCACTAAAAAGCACTTCTCGAATTCTTCGGGTTTCATTGGTCGGCTCAGACCATCGAGGATATTCTCCGCCGTGTTCCCCGCTGCATTGACTATGTCCAGGGCCGACGCGAAGGGCGGGGAGTAGGCTATTTCCAGATTCGAAATATCTTCGATCGTGGACTTGCCGGGAAAACTGGCGGCAATGGTGTTTATCCTGCCGGTGACTGCGTCGCCGTTTGCTCCTACCGCTTGAGCACCGAGAATGCGTCGAGTCTTTCGGTCGACCGTCAACTGAAGGTAGATTAAATCGTGGGTCGGATAGAAGTGTGCCCTGTCGGCCTGAACAACGATTACAGATTCAGCATCGAATCCGTTGTTCAGGGCCGATTGACACGTTAACCCCACGGAAGCGACTGACAGATCAAAAATTTTTATCGCAAAGCTGCCTACCGTGCCGTCGAACCTGGCAGAGCCGCCTGCAAGGTTTGTCCCTATTACCCGTCCCTGGCGGTTTGCAAGTGAACCCTGAGGGAAATACACAGGCTTTCCGGTAATGAGGTGGGGGATTTCTATGCAATCACCCCCTGCATAAATGTTCGGATCGGAAGTTTGAAGGCGAACGTTTACCACTATAGCCCCGGATGGGGCCACAAGGAGCCCAGCTCTTCGGGCAAGATCGGAGTCGGGGTGTACGCCAGCCGCCGGGACCACCAGTTCGGCAGCGATAGGAGACTCCTCGGACACCATCACTTCGAGGAGGCCATTTTCAGCTTTTTCCCTGATTTCTGTCACCCTGCGTCCGAGATGGAGATGTACGCTTTTTTCTTCCAAATGGACACGGACCATTTCGGCAAGCGTGTGGTCGAGAGCTCCGGGCAGGACATGGTCCGCCATCTCGATCACGTGCGTTTCAATTCCCCAGAGATCGGCAAGCGCCTCGGCCATTTCACAACCAATCGGCCCTGCGCCGACGATTACCGCTCTGTTTACCTGCCCTCTCGAAAGTTTGTCCTTCACCGCAATAGCGGCGTGAAGGTCGGTTACCGTGATCACACCTGGAAGATCGATGCCTGGAATCGGCGGCTTGTTCGGCACGCTTCCGGTAGCTATGACCAGGCGGTCGTAAGGCAGGTCTTCTTCAACTCCCGTTGCGAGGTCCCGAACCCGCACTTCCCTTTTAGCCCTGTCAATGGATAAGGCCCGTGTCCGGGTCCTCACCCGAACGTCTTTTGCGTCGTGGAAATATTGCGGTGTCCTCTCCTTGTGAAAGCTCGTTCTCATCAGCTCCTCTACGTCACTAATGTCTCCGGAGATGAAATAAGGAATTCCACAACCACCGTATGAAATGTATTCGTCCTGATCGATTNNGCCTTTGGTCCCAGAGCTACTCCCCCTATTATCACCACTCGTTTTACGCTCATTGACATTTACCTCCGTGCTGTGTGGTATCTCATAGTTCCCGAAAATCTTGATGGCGCTCCGGCACGTGCAACAGGATTGCCGCAAAGGGTCATGTGAGGAGATCTCGCTTCCCAAACGTTAAGAAACTCGAAGAATCTTTTCAACCCAACCCTCGACAATATTAGATTTTAAGAGTTCCNNTAGCGCTGCTGATGGCTCCGACCCAAGAGAGCAGCGCAAAGCGATCCCACGCAAAAGCATTGTTCCGACAATAAATGCTCACCAACCCCACTGTTATCTATGGTATTTTATTGCTTTGACTGGAAGCTTGGGGCACACGACAACTATTTTCGAACACGAGAAAACACGAGAAAGGATTTAAAAGATGTTTACAGCGCCTTTTAGAGTTGTGCTGGCGCCTAAGTGCGTCGTGTTGAGTATTGTCGTCATGGCGTTCTGTATTTGTTTGCTGACTTCGCGGGCCGTTGCGGCCAATGTCAATGATCCGTTGGCAACGGTCAAAGCCGGGACGAAGCAGGTGCTTGATCTCCTGAAGGAAAACCCTGGAATTAGTCCATCTCTCAAACAAAAGACCCGGGCGGTTGTGGATCGGTATTTTGATTTCCAGACGATCGCCATGCGTGTTTTGGGGCCCCAGTGGAGGCAGCAGCCTCCTGAAAAACTGAAGGCATTTACAAGCGAGTTCAGCCGGTTGCTCTTCGACGCCTATATCCAAAAGATCGAAAAATATACCGACGAAAAGATCATGTATAAACTCCAAGAGAAACAAGGCGATTATGCCGTAGTGGATGCCGTCATAACCGGCGGCCAGGTGGGGCCGATTCCTATTGTTTACTACCTCCACCTCAAAAAAGGCATATGGAAGGTTTACGATGTCATGATCGAAGGAGTGGGTCTTGTGACCGACTATCGCGACCAGATCAACGACATGTTGTCACGAAGTTCGTTCGATGACCTGTTGAAGCAGTTGAACGAAAAAATTGCACCGAATTGACGAATGGTCGCTGATACCTGTTTGCGTTCAAGTTAAGAGGAGAACTGTAAGATGCATTATTTTCCGCTGACCGTGACTTTGATATGGTTTTTCTTCTTTCTTTTCGCCTTTCTTGTCGCCTTCATGGAAATCGGAGTCCTCGGCTATGCATACCAGTTGATCGGAATCAACCGCAGGTATCTATTTTCACTCTTGCTTTTATCATTGCTCGGCAGCTACATCAACATTCCCGTTTTTAGCCTTCCCCCCGAACAGCTTGTAACCGATCGCTATGTTGATTTTTTTGGAATTCGACACATGATCCCGGTCGTTG
>DMNE01000452.1 GCA_003453735.1 Nitrospiraceae bacterium
GTGGGAACATGTTCCGGTGCCGACACAGACAAATTCGAAAAGTTCGGGCTAACTCCTGTGAAGGCTAAACATGTCGGGTCGCCCTTGATTAAGGAATGCCTGGCAAATATCGAATGTAAAGTGATCGATATCATCCAACGGCACAATATCGTTGTACTTGAAGGCGTCGTTGCGTACTTTGACAATTCACGAAAAGAGAAGCGAACCGTTCACGCAATTGGCGATGGAACGTTCGTAGTGGACGGGCGCAAGCTGAATCGAAGGGAAATGATGAAGTCCAAGCTTCCGGAGGGCGTCTAACTCTTTGTAGGCGGCATGCAATTATAAGAGTTATGACTTTAGCATGCCGACAAGAGCCATGTTTGAACTTTTTCCTGTACTGAGGTTGAAGCGTTTTCACCACAGTATGCAGGTTAGTACCCGGCTATGCGATGTTTAAGGCCTCTTCTCTGTTTAGTACCCCGCTACGCCGCATATTCGGATTGCTGCAACAAATGAAGATTTTAGGAAATAACTATCAAGAAACCTTTCTTCAATTCTTCCTCTTCTGAAGTTTGTATCATTGCGGTTCATAGGAGGCAGGAACAGTTCACCAAGTTACCAACGTGGAGGACGGTTCTCCCAGTGTTATTTGATAGACCTGATAATCCGCACTGGTAAGGTAATTTTTGTTATATTGGTCTCCGGTCTAACAAAGCAGTTTGTAGATACCCATGGGCAAGCCCATGGCACTTTTTCCTTTCAAATTCGCCGAATCAAAGATTCGACTGAATTTGACGCCCTTCGGGCGAGGAAGAGCATTCACCCACGGGTAAACCCATGGAACTCTGCAAAGCCATTAGATACACATCGCAGACCCCGGCGCTTAACGGTTAATACATCTACCTCTCCCGTGCAAGCCATCCATCCAGCGGATCGCTTCGGTGTCAGTGATCTTGCCCAGATAGACTTGGNNGCAGGTCGTGGGGAGATATTTTCACATTCAACTTCTTGCCTAATCCAGTGACTAGATTCCTGACTGTCGTGTAGCGAAGAGGGAATACCCTGTTGTCAGGAGGCAGTTGCTCGTTTTGAACATACTCGGCAAGCCTGGTAGCAATATGTTCAGGCATAAAAGCAATCTCTGCATTTTTCCCCGATTTTCCCATACCAGTGGCTTCAAGCGTTGGCGGTTTTTGCGTCATGGAAACTTACGCAGAGTAAGCCTTGAACTCTAATACCCCTTATTATTCAGTATCTTCTAAGTGCCGAGACTAACGCCACAAGCGACGTAGCGTTGAGTTCCAAATAATACGGTTTTCAAATAAAAAGAGCAGTATCTGCTTTCTCTGAAGCGGCCAGGAAGGAAGCAACACCGCCGATCTGAATGCCATCAATCAGTTCCTCTCTGCGAATCCCCATCAGGTCCATAGACATCTGGCATGCAATTATCGTTGCCCCGCTATTCATGGCCATTTTGATCATGTCCTCAAGCGAAGGAACATTTTTCGTCTTCATTATGCCCCGTATCATTCTTGCGCCCATTCCGGCCATATTCATTTTTGATAAGGAGAGATTTTTACTTCCTCGCGGCATCAGCTTCCCGAACATAAGCTCTAACAGGTTCCTCTTTATGCCATTTATTCTTGAGTCTTTCCTTAAGATGTTTAGTCCCCAAAATGTAAAGAACATCGAGACTTTTCGCCCCATTGCCAGAGCTCCGTTAGCGATGACAAAGCTTGCAATAGCTCTGTCTAGGGTATCGGAGAAGACTACAAGTGTTTTATCATTACCGGCAGAAAGCGCAGGCGATGATCTACCGGTTCCTTTTTCAATTACGGCCTTGACAATGCCTTTCTCGACACTGATCTCATGAACTGTATTGCCGGTGGCATCTGCCCAGGAAGAAGCATCGTTATAAAAGCCCGGATCGCTTGCTATTATAGAAATTGTTTCGCCGGGAGATATCTTATCAAGTTCTTCTTTGAGACGCATAATCGGACCCGGGCACTGCATTCCGCAGGCATCGACTTCTATTATCGTCGAGAACCGTTCATTACTCTTGTTCTTCATGTTATCATTAATTTCTGTTAAATGAATCTTCTCTCTTTCTCCATACCATTCCCGCTTTGCGACTGCCCTGTGGTATATCTCAGACCCTCCTGAGAGATTTACATAATTCGTAATTCCGTTCGCTTCGAGAATGCGGCCCGCCATGTAGCCTCGCACACCAAAATGGCAGAACACAACGATCTTCTTATCACGCGGAACTGAAGAGATACGGTCCCTTAGTTCTTCAATGGGAATATTGACTGCGCCTTCTATGGTCCCCATCTCGTATTCAGAAGGCGTTCGAACGTCCAGCAGAAAAAGGGTTGATTTATCCATTTCCAGAACTTTATCCCAAGTGGTCGGTCTTACCAGTCCATCTAAAATGTTTTGTGCGGCAAATCCTGCCATATTGACCACATCTTTGGCAGCTGCATACGGAGGGGCATAAGCGTGTTCTATCTCTGCAAGGTCGTCGACAGTCATCCCCGCCTTAATAGCAGTAGCTATGACATCGATTCGTTTATCAACCCCATTATATCCCGTCGCTTGAGCGCCGAGGATCCTTCTGTTTACCGGTGAAAATACAAGCTTCAAACAGATTAGTGTGGATCCGGGGTAATATCCGGCATAATCGTTATGATGAACGATTACAGAATCGTAAGAAATGCCCTCGGTTTTACAGAATTTCTCGGTCGCTCCGGTAACGCCAACCGTCAAATCAAAAACTTTTACGATTGCCGTTCCCAAGGCGCCTTTATATCTGCGCGCCTTCAGTCCATAGAGGTTGTCAGCTGCAATTCGGCCTTGTTTGTTAGCGGGGCCCGCAAGAGGTATAGCCGTTTTTTTCTTTGTGAATGGATTTACCACTTCGATTGCGTCACCCGCCGCATATATATTGGCATCAGATGTCTTCAGGTATTCATCCACAATAATATGTTTACGCGGGCCGATTTCAAGCCCTGAGTCTTTGAGAAATTCAGTGTTCGGTTTTACACCTATTGAGAGTAAAACTAAATCGGCTGTAACGGAACTGCCGCTCTTGAGCCGAGCGATAACGCTATTATTCTGCCCATCAAAGGCTGAGACCTCGTCCTCCAGCCGGAATTCAATTTTATTGACCTTTAATTCGCGATGCACAACTGCCGCCATTTCATAGTCGATAACGCTCAAAAGATGATTCGCCTTTTCAACTACAGTCACTTTGATGCCACAAGCAGAAAGGTTCTCAGCCATTTCGAGACCAATGAATCCGCCGCCGACAATGAGAGCCGATTTTACTGCTCCCTTATTGACCATATCGTGTATTTTATCTGTGTCGGGGATGGTCCAAAGTGTGCGGATTGAGCTATGTTGAATACCGGGAATCGGAGGTATTACGGGCGATCCGCCAGGACAGAGCAGTAGTTTGTCATACGACTCATCATACTCGCTGCCCGTTTCCAAGTTTCTTACCCTGAGTATTCTATGTTGCGGGCTGACCGCAATAACTTCATTTTTAATGCGGACTTCGATATTAAAAAGGCTTTTGAACGATTCTGGAGTCTGAAGGGTAAGCTTGTTTCGATCTTTTATTGCGCCGCCGATATAATACGGAAGCCCGCAGTTTGCGTACGATATATGCCCGCCCCGCTCAAGAACAAGGATCTGTGAAAACTCGTCCAGCCTCCTGAGACGAGCCGCGGCCGACATCCCGGCGGCTACTCCACCAACAATAACGTATTTGGCCATATTGCTCCTATTTTNNCCGGAGGAGGTGATGGGACGTTTGAACCATGGCAGTCGGCACAGTTATGCTGTGAATTTATGCCACATGACTTTGATGGGATGACTCCTGTCGTATGGTATTCGTTGTCGCTCCATTCATTCAGCAATTCAACAAGACGATATGCTACACTTGCCGACACACGGGCACATCTGTCTCTTCTCTCCGGGCTCACAAGGTCCTTCCCGGCCGCTTTCATCCATTTCCCTACCGAAATGTGACAAAGAGGTGAATTGCTTGTAGTTTTCGGTAATTCCGTTTTTACCCTTGGGTTTTTCGGTACATAGACAGGCATTAAAGCGTCCGAATACCATTGCATAATCTCGCTTCCCATAAGCATGCCGTCCGCAGAGTCGGCAATACGCGGGCCGATAATGAGATTCGTAACGATGTTGGCCCCAGCATTGGAGCCACAGACAGTTCCCCATCCTGATATGCCGCCCTCCAGAAAGACAAATGCATCAATTGGAAATGAGGTGTAAGGTTCTCCCACTTTTTCCCTGAGCTGACTAAAAACGCTGTTAATGACGGCGGCTCCACAGTATAACCGGTACCAGTCATTGTATGCGATTTCAGCAGTTTTTTCCGGAGACAATTTTGCGTAAGGCCAAGGCCATTTCTCCGTTGGTCCACCATTAGCCTCAGTCTTTGTTATCAGACTCGGTTCTCCCGCTGTAATGGCCGCGAGTCCTGCTGCCCCTATCACTGATAATCCAGCGCCTTTGAGGAAACGTCGTCTTGAAAGCTTTGTACAGGGTCTTCCGGATTCCATTGTTTAGCCCCCGCACTTCTTACATGTTGAGATACCCAAAAGGGCATACGGCGGACACCATGCCATAAGACCGGTCAA
>DMNE01000336.1:0-8994 GCA_003453735.1 Nitrospiraceae bacterium
CCCCTGGACTAAACGTAGTCCCTTGAATATCGAGGATCTCATCTTTAGGAAACCATCCTTCTTTGTTTACGTCATCGTAATAATATGCCCGCTTCACTTGCACTTCGCCCAAAACAGTCAGCACCCCTTTGTTCAGATACCCCATAAACTCATACTCTTGCATGTTATTACGGGTTATCTTCTTCCCTTGATAGCCACCGCCATCGGCGTTCAACAACCGCTCAAGCATTACACTGCCAACGGTATGCATGGAAGCGCGAATGCGCTGTTCGAGAGACTCAAAATCGAGGTGCCCGTTTCGGTTCTCTGTCTTTTCCGAAGAAGGTTACGATCCGGTCAACCTCTTTTTGTATTTCTTCATAAAGTGTCGTTTTAATTTTTTTTTAAGCTCCTCAAGTTCATCGTCCTGCAGAGGAGAAAGTGGTCTCAAATCGCATATTTTATTGCTTATCTCTATGAGTTCTTGAGATAGCTCTTTGAACAGCTGATAATTTTCTGTCTCTTTTCGCAGTTTTTCCAGTTCCGGCCCCGGCTTATAGTTTCTAATCTGGGTCTTTCCGCTGACGAGTGCGGAATAAGAATAAATCGGGCCATGTCCTATATGACCCGGGCTATGACAGACGCAAGGACGTTTGCCGCACTTTTGAAAGCGGACGCTGATGCTGCCGCTTCTCATGTCTCCGAGGGCCTCCATCTTTCTTAATAACCCTTCCTTTTGCTTCTCTAATTCGCTTAATGTCATTCGGTTTATCTCCTCCTGTATTTCTACAGGAAGATTATACACCAAAAAAAACGAATAGGCAAACCCTACCTAATTTTTTGTCGCACACCCTATCGGGCAATACTCTTCATGCGGATTTTCCTGTTTATTGCTTTTTTCAATTTCTGTGGGTTATGGTAATAAAATGAACGTACAAGGTATCCTGAAGAAATTTAAAAACAGCAAGATCCTGGTCATTGGTGACCTTATTCTTGACCGGTACATATGGGGGAAGGTGAGCAGGATTTCTCCCGAGGCACCCGTTCCCGTGGTTGAGGTGACCGATGACAATTTTGTGCTCGGGGGGGCTGCTAACGTTGCCTATAACATCGTCGCCCTTGGTGGGAAAACCACAGTAGCAGGAGTTGTCGGAAAGGATAGAGCCGGCGATGTCCTCCGGCAGCTCCTCGATGAAAGGGGCGTAGCAAGTGTGATTGTTGAAGACTCCAGGCCCACCACGGTAAAGACAAGGGTGATAGCCCATAACCAGCAGGTTGTGCGGTTTGACAGGGAGGACAGGGAAAGGATAACTGGGAAGGCTCTTGAAAAGATGTTGGACTTCATGCGGGATGCTATTAGTGAACATGATGGGGTTATTATTTCGGATTACAGAAAAGGCGTGGTATCGCGGGAACTGATAAAAAATATCCTGAGCATCGCAAAATCCAAGAGAAAACTCATCGCCGTTGACCCAAAGGTTGGCCATTTCCATTGTTATAAAGGGGTTTCCCTGATTACACCAAATCTCATGGAGGCCTCCAGCGGTTCCGGAATTGATATAAGGGACGAAAAATCGCTACTTAAAGCGGCACAAGTCCTCATGAAAAAAGTTTCCTGTAGCGCAGTCCTGATAACAAGAGGAGAGGAGGGGATGAGTCTCTTCGAAGGCAGTAGAGTTACCCATATACCAACCGTAGCACAACATATATATGATGTGACCGGTGCGGGGGATACGGTGATAGCAACGTTCAGCCTTGCTTATGCCTCGGGCGCAACGATGCAGGAGGCTGCTGCTATCGCAAACCATGCAGCGGGTTTAGTGGTTGGAGAGGTCGGGACTGCCGTTGTAACCCCCCAAAAACTGTGTCAGTCTCTTCGGTGCAGGTATTGATGTATGGCAAAGGCTGTCGCTTTACTCTCAGGAGGGCTTGATAGTACGCTTGCAATCCTCGTAATGCTGCGACAAGGGATAGAGGTAACTGCCGTAACATTTCTTACCCATTTTGGCTGCGATATAAGCGATAGCTCCTCATGTTCAAAAAATCCATTCCCCGCTGCGGAAAAATTCGGTTTCAAGGTAAAACTTTGCCACCTCGCAGATAAATTTATTGAGATTGTGAAGAACCCATATTTCGGTCACGGCAGGAACATGAACCCATGCATTGACTGCAGAATCCTCATGCTCAGGGAAGCAAAGGAATTTATGGGAATGATCGGCGCAGATTTTATCGTTACCGGTGAGGTGCTCGGTCAGAGGCCCATGAGTCAGAGGAGGGATACGCTCCACGTTATCGACAGAGAAGCAGGTTTAAGAGGGTACGTGCTACGCCCCCTAAGCGCAAAACTGTTTGCCCCTACGGTCCCTGAAAAGGAAGGGTTCGTGAAGAGGGATAGGCTGCTCGCCATCAGCGGTCGGTCAAGAAAGCCGCAGATGGCTCTTGCAGAGGAGCTTGGACTGACCGACTTCCCTGCCCCGGCAGGGGGATGTCTTTTGACCGAGCCAAATTTTGCTTACCGTCTCAGGGAACTCCTCGGTCACGACCCCAACCCCTCCCTCGATAACCTGCGATTATTACGGTTCGGGCGGCATTTCAGATTCTCACCCAGGTGCAAGGCGATTGTCGGGAGAGACGAAAAGGAAAATGAAGTGATTGCGTCTTTTGCGGAGAAAAGGGGTTATGTTCTCCACGTGAAGGGCGTTGGCAGTCCCATCGTGTTTCTTTCCGGTGATGATTCAGCGGATTATATAACTCTTGCTGCCTCCCTCTGTGCGCGCTACTCTGATGCAAGGAATCTTTCTGAAGTTGAAGTGACTGTTGGCAAGGCGGCGGATTCTTGGAGAATATCTGTCCCGCCCGCGACCGATACCTTGGTGGGAAATTACCGAATTGGAAGACGTGAAAGGGCATCCATAAAGGTGCGTTTACAGAGCGGGCCAGACGCGCAGAAAGACCTTATTCCTCGGCCGGATCCTTCCGGCTCAATCTGCTAATCTTACCGGAACGCCCTGTGCCTTGAGAAACTCTTTTGCCTCTTTGATCGTATACTCTCTAAAATGGAATATGGATGCTGCAAGGACGGCGTCTGCTTTTCCATACACAAACCCTTCATGGAGATGCTCCAGCGTTCCCGCACCACCTGATGCGATAACAGGGATCGATACGGTCTCCGAAATAGCTTTTGTAAGTGGTATATCATAACCGTCTTTGGTACCGTCCTTGTCCATACTCGTTAGCATGATCTCTCCTGCACCGAGGTCTTCCATCTTCTTAGCCCACTTTACGGCATCGATACCTATCATCTTTCGTCCGCCGTGTGTCGAGATTGCCCAAGTCCATCCATCTGCCGTCACATGAAGGCAGACATCCCTAAGAGATGGTTCATCAAACCAGCCTTCAGCAGCTGCGTCAGAGAAAGCACGGTCAACCCTCTTTGCATCAATGGCAATTACAATGCACTGACTTCCAAAACGCTCAGCCGCCCTGCTGACAAAGTGGGGGTCTTTCACAGCAGCGGTATTGATGGAAACCTTATCGCAACCTGCACGCAGCAGATCCCTGATATCATCGAGGCTCTTTATCCCGCCGCCGACGGTCAACGGCATAAAAACATCATCAGCGGTCTTTTCGACAACATCGATGATAATCTTCCTTTTCTCATGGGATGCGGTGATATCGAGAAAAATGAGTTCGTCAGCACCCTGCTCATCATAGAACTTTGCATTTTCGACCGGATCGCCAGCATCCCTGAGATTAACAAAGCTGACTCCCTTTACTACACGTCCGTCCTTTACATCAAGACATGGGATGATCCTCTTAGCAAGCATAGTGAGAATTGTCCCCTATCTCTATCGCTTCCCGCAGATCAAGTGACCCTTCGTATATCGCCTTACCGGTGATCGCACCCCAGAGCCCTTCTATCTCCGCAAGTCTCTTAATATCCTGAAGGGAAGAGATGCCCCCGGAGGCTATTACCGGAACAGTTACGGTGTGGACCATTTCCTCTATTGCCTTTGTATTCGGACCGGTCATCATCCCGTCTGTCGCGATATCAGTATAGATAATTCCAGCGGCACCCCGGGCAGCAGAATCTTTTGCGAGGTCTTTGGCATCCGTGGATGTAATCTCTACCCACCCTTTTACCGCAACCTTTCCGTTTCTGGCATCAATGCCGACGAGGATTCGCCCCGGATACCGCCTACATGCCTCGCTTACCAGCGAGGGTTTTTCGACGGCAACGGTTCCCAGGATTATTCTGTTGATCCCAATGCTGATCAACTCATCGATTTTTTGCAAGTCCCTTATGCCTCCACCAACTTCTATCTCCATTACCACTGATTCACGAACCCTTCTGATTGCTGCCAGGTTTTTTTGATCTCCGGTAAATGCACCGTCGAGATCGACGATATGGAGCAATCGTGCGCCACGGGATTGCCATAGCTTCGCTGTGGAGGACGGGTCATCAGAATATACGGTTACCGCGTCCTCTTTTCCTTGAAGAAGTCTTACGCATTTTCCGCCTTTGAGGTCTATTGCAGGAATTATATGCATGTATTAATATAGCAGAAGATACGTTCCGTTTGCTAAAACGGCGGACAGAAAACAGACGTTGTGAAATTCTTAAGCGAGGCAGAATACAGACACGTGCTTGTAATGCACTATGATTGATCCCAGCGCCGTGTCATCCTTCATCCCGAGTCTTTGTTCTGTATTTTGCAACATCCATGGCGTAACCAATATGTCAGATCAATATCTTTATGAGGATATTTGCCCGAGGAGGAGGGAGGCTGCCTACCCCTTATCTTTTTTTCTGCGCGTGGAAAGTACCCTGCACCTTTGCATGTCCGTTCTTCTTTTTTCTCTGGTGTTTTGCGGAGAGGCCTTTTCCTTTCAGATTCCTGAAACCTTTGTCTATGACCTTACATGGTCAGGGATAAAGGCTGGCGAGGCGTCCCTTATGATAAAAAAGAACGGCGGGGAACTCATCATAACTTCCACAACAAAATCAGCCCAATGGCTATCACTTTTCTATACGGTCGATGACTGGGCCGAAAGTAGGCTCCCCGGAGACGTAGGAATAAAGAGCATAGGAAGACCCGCGAATTACAAGCTTAAGATAAGAGAAGGAAAGCATCGGAAAAACAAAGAAGTGATTTTTGCTCGTGATGCCTCAACAGCCCTTTACATAGATTATCTAAACGGTGAGAAGAAGTCATTTGACATACCTTCCGTTGTCTTTGATCCCCTCTCGAGTTTCTATCACCTCAGAACGAGAGATCTTGCGGTGGGCAAATCCGTCTTTATTCCGGTCTTCGACAGCAAAAAAGTCCGTGATGTTGAAATCCAGGTGCTGAGGAAGGAGAAGGTCAAGGTGCCCGCTGGAGAATTCAACACCGTTGTGGTTAAACCTCTGATAAAATCTGAGGGTATCTTTTACCGGAAAGGAGAGATAAGCATCTGGCTTACGGATGATGACAAGCGCATTCCGGTGAAACTGAAAACGGAGGTCAAAATAGGCTCTGTAATCGCTCATCTTGTCAGGGGAAACTATTGAACGTATCGCTTATCATTACAACATATAACAATCCCGCAGCCCTGAAGAAAGTTGTTGAAAGCGTAGTGGACCAGACGAGGCTTCCTGATGAAGTACTCATAGCGGACGATGGCTCAGACGCAAATACGGGATCTCTGGTAAAAGTTGTTTCTGAAACAGCACCTTTTCCTGTGCTCCATGTATGGCAGGAGAACAAGGGGTTTAGGGCTGCAAGGATCCGTAACGAGGCAATAAGACGGTCAAAGGGGGACTACATTATTCTTTTGGACGGTGATTGCGTTGTGAATCGGCATTTTATATCGGACCACCTGTCCCTGGCAGAAAGGAACTGTTTCATACAGGGCAAGAGGATGCATGTTACTAGGGCTGCCGTTACATTTTTTAATCATAGACATGCCAACTCGCCGCTGAAGTTGCTCAACCTGGCTCTGACAGGAGCAATTTCGAATATCCATCATCTGATTCGCATTACCCGTTGTCCTTCCTTCAAAAATAGAAAACTCAAGGGAATAAAATCATGCAATATGAGCTTGTTTAGACAGGATATAGTCGCTGTGAACGGCTTCAATGAAGATTTTGTGGGCTGGGGTAATGAGGACTCCGAGATGGCCTCCAGATTCTTCCGCTATGGACTCTTCAAAAAGGTCCATCAATTCATGGCAGTATGTTTCCATCTCTGGCATCCTTCGAACAAAAATATGACGAGCGGGAACAATAAACAACTTCTCTCAAAGGCCCTCGCATCAAAGGAATTCTTTTGTAAAAATGGACTTGTTAAAAAAAATTAATCCGGACATGCTTATATGGTCAGGCTTTTGCGGGATGTTTTTTTGTGTGCCACTAGCCAATTCTCCGGTAGAAATTTGTGGTGCACTAGTGCTTGCTGTCTGGATCCTTTCCGGCAAGTTCCTGACAGACATGCAGCTATGGTTACATTCAGTAATCGCCTTGCCGGTAATCGCTATGATCATTCTTCCGTGGGTGGGGCTCGCTTATACACCGGTGCCATCGGATGGTCTTAACGTTGCTTCAAAGGGTTATTACTGGCTTTATTCTATGGCAATGACAACTGTTTTAAGGACGCAGAAGAGTCGCGATTGCATAATCAGAATGTTCTTGGCGGGGCTTGCCCTGGATAGTCTTGTGTCGATTTTGCAGATCGTCGGCATCTTTTCCCTGAGGTATGGCACGCCGAGTGGTCTCTTGGGAATAAGTTCTCCATGGATAACGTATTCACTACTGCTTACGGTTGGCATATTCATAGCCTCCTTTTATTTCCAAAAGGCCGACAAAAGGAATGAACGACTCTTATCCCTTTTTCTCATGCTCCTCTATTTCGTGACTATCGGCTTTGTTGGAGGAAGGAGCGGTTACGTAGCATTTATTTTTTTATCCCCCTTGCTCGCTTACAATATCATCGGCAGGAGGCATATGCTGATGATAGCCGTTCTGAGTCTGCTTGCCATATCGATACTCTTTACCTTCCCGACAGTGCAATCCCGGTTTGCACAAATCAGGAAAGACGTAGCGCTGTACCAACAAGGAAACATCAATACCTCTATCGGGCTACGGTTTCATATGTGGGGGATAGCCTTATCTGAGATAAAAAGGAATCCGCTTCTCGGCGTCGGAACCGCTGGGTTTAAGAAGTCGTGGGAGATGAACAAAAATGACCGATCGCTTCCCTTTTTTGATCATCCGCATAACAGCTTTTTGTATATGTTGGTGAGCTTTGGCATTGCGGGCCTGATTGCTTTTTGCTGGTTGCTGTTTGTGATGCTGCAAAAAGGATGGAGTGGGCGCAATACCCCGTCAGGCTTTGCACTACTCGCATTCACGCTTGTTTTCACTCTCGGAAGCTTCACGGACACCCAACTCCTGCCTTTTCCGACAGCAATAGCGCTTACACTCTTTGCAGGGATTGCCGGTGCAATAGATGGATAGGAAGAATAACCTGTCGGTCGCCATCATTACAAAAAATGAGGAGAAGAATCTTCCCGACTGCCTGAAGAGCGTTTCTTTTGCAGACGACATTGTGGTCGTCGATTCAGGGAGCACAGATAGGACGGTTGAACTCGCGAGGGGATTCGGCTGCCGCGTTTTTGTTGAGCAATGGAAAGGTTACGGCCCTCAAAAAAACACCGCAATCGATAAATGCTCACATGACTGGGTTCTTGTTCTGGATGCTGATGAGCGGGTGGCAGAAGAGACGAAAGAGGTGATTGCGAAGGTTCTCGAAAAACCGGAAGCTGTCGCTTACACGCTGAGAAGGAAAAATTACCTCCATGGCAAATGGTTGAAGCACTCCGGTTATTGGCCTGACCGGCAGATACGGCTGGTCAGCAAAGACAGGGGATCGTTCCATGGTGTGATCCACGAGCGGTGGGAGGCAAATGGAACCATTCAGGATTTGGATGCGCATATCGAGCACTACGCTTTCTCCGATTATACTGACATGCTCACGACTCTCAACGACTACTCTTCGATTATTGCCAGAGAACTACATGCTTCAGGGATCAGAACAAATTCTGCAGCTCCTCTCTATCACGGAATCGGCATGTTCCTGAAGATTTACTTTATCGAAAGAGGGTTTCTTGACGGGATCGATGGTTTGGTAACCGCATTATTGAAGGCGGGCGGATCGTTTTTTAAGTATGCAAAGCTTCTTGAACTGCAGCGTGCGAACAAACAGTAACGCCCAAGAGCAAGTCGCGAGGTTCCCTTCACCTTCTGCGAAAGACCCTGACTCTGCAAGTTGAGGTGATCTGATGGATGTTAGCATAATAATCCCTGTTTTCAATCAGGTGCACTTTACGAAAATATGTATAGAAAGTCTCCAGGCAACGCTTCACGGAAACTGCGAAATCATAGTTATTGATAACGGTTCTTCAGACGGCACTGCCGAATATCTGTCGGGATGCTCAAATATGAACGTTATTACCAATAGGGAAAATGCTGGATGCGCGGCTGCGTGGAATCAGGGNNTGGCTTGAAGGAATTCTTGATTTTGCGAGAGAGAGAGAACTGGATATTGTCAGCCCGGCCTTCCGGGAAGGAGAGTATAACTATGACATCTCTGAGTATTCGAGACAATTTGTTAAGCGCATGCAGGGGGTTGCGCGGATAGGGGTTGCGCAAGGAATATGCTTCATGGTGAGACGGCGCGTGTTTGACCGGATCGGTATGTTTGATGAGAACTTCAAATTCGGCCAGTTCGAGGATGCCGACTTTTTCCGCAGGGCCAGGCTCGCCGGCTTCGTCCTTGGAACAACGGGACGTTCGCTTGTACATCATTTTGGCTCGGTTACCCAAGATTCAATACGCAAAGATGGGGCTTCACGCCTCTACGAGCATCGGAATCGCGTATATTTTCGTAAAAAGTATAGACTTACGATAGGAAAAAGATTCCTTGAGCGAAGGACTACCAAGTTGCAGGCCTTCTGGTGGCGGATATCGGAAAA
>DMNE01000336.1:9028-17880 GCA_003453735.1 Nitrospiraceae bacterium
GAAGATATCTTAAATGAATAAACCGAAGGTGAGTGTCTGTGTTCCGACATATAATTATGCTAGCTTTTTGCCGGAGGCCATTGACTCCGTACTCAAACAGACCTTTTATGA
The DNA here is from genome assembly GCA_003453735.1 of Nitrospiraceae bacterium. Taxonomy (GTDB): domain Bacteria; phylum Nitrospirota; class Thermodesulfovibrionia; order Thermodesulfovibrionales; family UBA9159; genus UBA9159. The sequence goes on from DMNE01000336.1 coordinate 9,140, forward strand.
TTTTGAGATACTAATTGTTGACGATTGCTCTTGTGACAAGACGCAAGATTTGCTCAAGGAGTATGCGCGCAGAGACAAAAGGATACGCTTCAAGATTAATTCTGTTAACATCGGAATGGTCAACAACTGGAATTTATGCCTGACGGAGGCAAGAGGTGAGTATATCAAGCTTGTTTTCGCTGACGACCTTCTGTCTTCCCATGAAGCTTTGGAGAAGATGGTCTCGCTTCTTGACGGGGATCCAGATATTGCGCTTGTGGGCTCTGCAAGGAACCTTATCGATGAACAGTCCAGGGTTATTAAAGTATTAGCGCATTTCAAAGGCAGCGTGGTTTTGCCAGGAACTACAGTTATCAATCGCTGTCTATCCGAACAGAAGAACCTTGTAGGAGAACCTAGCGTGGTCATGTTCCGGAAAAGGGATGCAGAACGGGGCTTCATGTCTCAGTATGAACAGATCGTAGACTTAGAGATGTGGTTTTACCTGTTAGAGAAGGGGAAATTCGCTTTTATAGATGAGCCGCTCTCCTCATTTCGGATTCACTCTGCTCAGCAGACACAGAAAAACACAAAGAGCTTCACCGCGCTCGAAGATATTTTCCTTCTTTACGATCAATACATGAAGAAACATTATATAACCATCAATGCCTTTCACAAGAAATATATACGGTATGACAACATCTACAGAATATGGAAAATGTACACCACTAAACAGATTTCTAAAGAACACGCCATAGAGGAAATTGATGCCCGATTCGGACACACGCAGTTCCTCTTACTCTATCCTTTCTATAAGATCTATAAGCCTTTTTTAAAAGGCTACCGCAAACTCAGGTATGGCAGCTGATTATGTACACTAGGAGCGCATGAAGATATGACTATGGAGAGGATCAAAGGGAGAGGTGGCAGAGAACAGGCAACTTCTAGCGGTATTCGTACCCGCTCCCGTGAACGTTGCTTCTTGTGCGGCACGCCGGGCACTACAGTCTATCAGAGACTTCGGGACCGCATTTTTGGCGCTCCCGGCGAGTGGAGCCTGAAGAAATGTCCTGCCAAGGACTGCGGTCTGGTCTGGTTAGATCCAATGCCGACAGAGCAGGATATCTTGATGGCTTATCAAGACTACTACACCCATCGCGGTGAAGGAGCGCCGAAATCTCCTTCCTTAAGAAGACAGGTATCGCATTTTTGGGATAGGTGTTACCTTTATCATAAGTATGGCTCAGTGGCGGGCATTGCACCAGCCTGGGCCTGGCTGTTAGGCCTCTACCGATCTCTCCAGCCGATGAAGAAGGCTGCTCTTGATTTCAACGCAATGTACTTGCCGGTGAAACGGGAGGGACGACTCCTGGAGGTTGGCAGCGGAGGCGGGGATAATCTCAGGACCTTACAGGATATTGGGTGGGTCGTGGAGGGAGTGGATTTTGATCCCAAAGCTGTCGAAACCGCCAGGAGAAAAGGACTGCACGTACGACAAGGGATATTAGAAGAACAACAGTACCCTGATGAGTACTTCGACGCTGTCACCATGAGTCATCTGGTTGAACATGTGCATGATCCGCTTCAACTCCTCCGTGAATGCCGGAGAGTGCTCAGGCCTGGTGGGCGGCTAGTGGTAGTTACCCCCAATATTGCTTCCGTAGGGCATAGACTTTTTTCAGCGGCGTGGCTCCCGTTAGACCCTCCCCGGCACCTCCATCTTTTTTCTCCCCGGGCCCTTTTTTCGCTAGCCGACAGGGCTGGCTTTCAGAATAAGAGAGTGTTTACCACGATCAGAGAGGCGGGCAATGTGTTTATGGCAAGCAGAAATATAAAGCGCTCGGGAAGGTACGTCTGGGGAAGTGTTCAACCACGCTTGCTGAAAAAAGCGGCAAAGGGCATGGCAGTCATGGAGTGGGTATATCTCGTCTTTTCTCCTCTTGCGGGTGAAGAGCTTGTCCTTGTGGCAGAAAAGTAGTGCTTGTCTATTTAGCGGAGCCACTCACTTATGAGGGAATCACTTAACTCAGGTATTNNATATGCGGGAATCACTTAACTCAGGTATTATAAGTGTTTTGAGAAGAAGAGACCCTCAGGGACGTAATGCTCCATGCATGAGCAGAGGAAGGTTTGATGAATAAAGCTATAGTTCTCATGTACCATAATATTGGGATGCCGCCTAAGGAGGGGAAATTACGCAGTCTTTATGTGACTCCCCGAATGTTCAGATTCCAGATGTGGTATTTGAAAACAGCCGGATTCAGAGTGGTCTCCCTTAATGAAATTCTTTCTTTCATGAGGGGCAGTGTTTCTTCTGATGAGAGGTTAGTTGCGCTCACCTTTGATGATGGTTACCAGGATTTTTATGATAATGCTTATCCTGTATTGAAGATGTATGGATTTCCGTCAACGGTTTTCCTTGTATCCGATTTTATTGGAAAGGAGAATCTTTGGGATTATCAGGAATTAAATATAAGGAAAAAACTCCTTGATTGGGAGAAGATCATCGAGATGAGGGATCATCATGTCAGTTTCGGTTCGCATACACGCACACATCCATTTTTGAGCAAACTTTCGACAGCGGAGATGGAAGAAGAATTATTTGGCGCGAAGGCTACCCTTGAGAAGAGACTGAACCTTCCTGTTCAGTTCTTCTGCTACCCCTATGGCAATTATGATGAAAGAGCGGTAGCAGCGGTTAAGAAAGCTGGTTATCTTGGTGCGACGACTATGAACCGTGGGCTCATCCACAGAGGGGATGAGCCATTCGAGCTCAGGAGATCATTTATAAGATTTCACACCCATCCCCTCCTGTTCATGCTGAAGTTACACTCCACCTACGAAGACCGGAAAGGAAAGAGAAGATGAATATCCTCTTATTGAACGTAGCTCTTGGGAGAGGATGGGGCGGCATTGAGTCCCATTCCGATACCCTGGCGGCATTGTTGTCGCAGAGGGGGCATTCGGTCATTATGGGCTGCTGGAATGAAGGCTCGAGGGAAGTGGCTGGAGGGATTGTTCTCCCGTCAAGAAAGATATGGATCGTAAACTCTGGGGATGTTAGGGCCATTGCAAAAATAACATTGGCAGCCCTAAAAGAAAAAAGCGATGTCATCATAGCGAATGGAGGGAGGGAGTATTGGCCCGCTGCCATAGCAGCGAAAATAACGGGCTCAAGACTTATTTTCATACGGCATCAGGTGGATAGACTGAAGAGGACCACCTGTTGGCTCATTAATAAGGATGTAGATAAGGTTATTGCGGTGAGCAGCGCTGTGAAGAATGCTCTGATAGAGAGTGGGGTGTCTCGGGAAAAGGTAGAGGTGATCTACAACTCTATCGATCAGGAGCGGTTTAATCCGGATGTGGTGAACCGGGACGCTGTGAGAAAGGAACTCGGGATTGAGAGCGGCACTATTGTTGTGGGCACTGCGGGAAAGCTGAATCCGGGGAAAGGAGTATTTGACCTTCTCTGTGCTGTACACTCTCTCACAGGCAAACACTCGGCGGTTAAGCTTATCTTTGTGGGCGATGGGCCTGAGAGAAAAGAGCTCCAAGGGGAGGCGGAGAGATTGTCGATGCAGGACAGGGTTATCTTCACCGGCGTGAGGAATGACGTAGAGCGAATGTACGCAGCAATGGATATCTTTGTCCTTCCCTCTTCGTGTCAGGAGGCCTTTGGCATGGTACTGATAGAGGCGATGGCAATGGGTAAACCGGTCATTGCGACTGCCGTGGGAGGGATACCAGAGGTCGTCGATAATGAGGTCAACGGGATTCTCGTGCCGCCGCAGAATATCGAGGCCCTTGCGCATGCGATCTCGAGATATATGGATGATCATGAATTTGCGGGCAGAATTGCTCTTGAAGGTCGCAAGTCAGTGGAGTATAAGTTTTCCGATAAGGCAATGGGAGATCATTTTGAGCGGGTCCTGCAGGCGATAGGATCGAAGGGTTGATAAAATGGACGGGTATGGTGAACGATTCATGAACGCGCTCGGATAGCCAATGAAACTCCCCGAAAGGATAAAGTGGTCCCATGTGAGGAAGCTTTATGAAACGTTAGCGCCATACCTGAAAGCATCTCCTCTGAAGATCGATACACCCGACAGTGGACGCGTACTTGTTCTTGCCCCGCATATAGACGATGACATCATCGGTGCCGGAGGTAGTCTCAGAAAACATGTTCAATTAGGGAATGATATAATGACTATCTATTTCGCTGACTGTACTGAGGAACGGATAAGAGAGGCAAGAGCTGTTTCGAACATTATCGGATTTGACCAACTAAGATTTTTTGAGTACGGATCAAAGACCCTGCTTGAGCATCCGGAGATCGACGATAGGCTTTCAACAGTCATCTCTGACTACAAACCGGAGATCGTGTATCTGCCATCGCTTTTCGACCGACACAATGACCACCTTGCAATAAACCATTACCTGTCAAACCTGTACAAGAAATATCGATATAGTTTTACGGTTTACGCATATGAAGTCTGGACGGCACTGGTACCAAATCTGATCGTGGATATCTCTGCAACAATAAATGAAAAGAAAAAAGCGTTAGCTCAATATGAGAGCCAGCTTTCTTCTCAAAACTGGCTCGATGCCGCGGTTTCGCTCAACAGATACAGGGCTATAACCTCCGGTGCAGGCGAATATGCAGAAGGGTTCATGCGCTATTCGATAAAGGAATATTTCACCCTGTGGAAGGCGGTATACGACCGTTAGGCTCTCGCTATGATGACCCTTATATCTGATACTGGATATGGAGGTGCGGACCGGCTCGCATTGGAGCTCTCCAAGGGGTTCAGATCCGTCGGCCACAGGGCGATCTGGTGCTGTCCTTCATGGTGTTATCTCAACGCTGAGGCAGACGCAGCTGGGCTTGTAATCCATACACTCGGTGCTTCAGCATCCCTTCTCATAGTTGAGCTAAATGCCGCGCACGGAAAAGCTTCTTTCTATTTTTTATATCTTTACGGTAAAATTATTAAGGACGAATGACAACACAATGTGCAAAATCTGCTTCACGAAACGTTACGGCAAGGGCTATACAGCGTTTATTGCCGATGGAGGTTGAAATAACGTGTCGCTTCTGAGACCCCAAGGGATGTCGCTTAGCCGTAAGGTTTGTAGTGTCGCCATTCTCTTATTGCTGTTGCCTGCCAGCTTTTTTTTGATTATGTGGGAGCAAGGCAACTTCCACGAGATTACAAAGGGTGAAGCATATAGGTCAGCGCAACTCGATAGGGATCAGTTCGAGTATTATATCGATAAATATCACATCAAGAGCATATTGAATCTACGCGGACAAAATAGTGGTGAAGAATGGTATCAAGAGGAACTAAAGGTCGCTGTGAATCGTCATCTGGTGCACTATGATATACCGTTATCAGCAACAAGTGAGCCCAGCAGTGAAGATGTGCAAAAGCTCCTTGCGATTTTCAGGGAAGCTCCTCGTCCAGTACTCATCCATTGCAAGGCTGGCGCTGACCGGTCGGGGCTGGTTGGGGCAATGTGGAAGGTAGTGGTAGATAAAGAACCTAAATCTGAGGCGAGTAAACAGCTCTTTATCTTGTATGGGCATCTCCCAATAGGCGAAACATCCGCTATGGACCGTTTTTTTGAGCGTTGGGCCACAGCATTACCTTAGGCTTGCAGAAACGAAGGAGGCTAGATGCATATTGGAATAATAGGGACCGGCTATGTCGGATTAGTGACCGGTGCCTGTTTTTCAGAATTCGGTGTTTTCGTTACCTGCGTTGACAAGGATGAAAAAAAGATAAAGTCCTTGAAAAAAGGGATTGTGCCTTTTTATGAGCCAGGACTTGCAGATCTCGTCCAGAGAAACGTAAAACAGGGTAGACTGGCATTTGCCACAGAGATAGGCGAGGCAGTTAATGCCTCGCTGGTCATATTTGTTGCTGTTGGCACCCCTCCAAGGGGAGACGGTTCTGCTGATATGAGGTACATCGATGGGGTTGCAAACGAGATAGCCAGACATATGAACGGTTACAAGGTAATCGTTACCAAGAGCACGGTTCCCGTGGGGACCGGAAAGAGAGTGAGGCAGATTATCGTCCGGAATCTCAAAGAGCAAAGTAATTTTGATATCGTCTCCAACCCTGAGTTTCTTAGAGAAGGGGCGGCAATAGAAGACTTCATGAGGCCGAACAGGGTTGTGATCGGTGCAGAAAGTCAGCAGGCAATAGCCATACTGAAAGACCTTTATAAACCCCTCTATCTCATTGAAACTCCATTCGTGATAACAAATATCGAGACGGCGGAGCTGATCAAGTACGCATCTAATTCCTTCCTCGCAGCAAAGATATCCTTCATTAACGAGATGGCTAATCTCTGTGAAAGGGTTGGCGCTGACGTCAATACGGTTGCAAGGGGAATGGGGCTGGACCAGAGGATAGGCTCGAAGTTTCTCCATGCGGGTCCTGGGTTCGGAGGTTCGTGTTTCCCGAAAGACACGAAGGCCCTTCTCAAGATAGGGGAGGAACACGGGACGGAACTGAACATTATCAAGGCAGCGGTTAATGCCAACGAGAATCAGAAAAAAATCGCCTTCACAAAGATAAAGAAGGCTATGGGTAACCTCAGAGGCAAGGTTATAGCGGTTCTTGGCTTATCCTTTAAACCGAATACCGACGACATGAGGGATGCGCCGTCAGTCGCTATTATTGAAAACCTTCTGAAGCATGGCGTCAAGGTGAGGGCGTATGACCCGGTAGCGATGGGCAATGTGAAGGCGATATTCCCCGAGATTGTCCTCTGCAAGGACCCGTATGATGCTGCGAGAACTTCAGATGCAGTGGTCATAATAACGGAGTGGAATCAGTTCAGAAATCTTGATTTAGAGAGGATAAAGGGTATTGTCAGGCAGCAGTTTTTCTTTGATCTGAGAAATATTTATGAACCGGAGAAGATGAAAAAACTCGGATTTCAATACTTCAGTTTCGGGAGGGTTTGATCACATTTCGGTGCCTCTGCCTTAGCTTGGTCATTATATAATTATTCTCAGTCTCGCGATTTGTGCACTATGGCATCAGAGGCAGTGCTCCACGGTTGTAAAAGTTTACTATTGAGAAACTGGCGCAAGTGGTTGCATAGGAAGATCTCAAGACAATTCTATGCCATGAGATGTGTACAATGGAAGCGACGAGGATTTACTAGAAGTTTTTTCTTTCTTTTCTTCTGTTGGCACAGTGAATTGTTCCCTTCAACAGCAGGTCATCAATAGAACAAAGGCTTTCCATCGGGGCAAGAAATGCGCCAGAACCCACAGGATAATTGCTTTATTCTGTTCGGTCGGCCGACGCTAGGAATTCCTTGACATTACGCAATGGGGTGTCAGTAGGCAGGTCGCAGGAAGGCATGAGGATGTATCGAAGGCAAGGATCGGAAATCTCGGCAACACACTCGGAAACCGCTTTGCATATCTGAGTGGGGTTTCCACCGAAGATGGTGTTGATCACATCCACATTCCCTGCCGTGACGAGCCGTTTGCGATAGACCTCGTACACTTCGCCGATTGATACCCCGGTATCGATGGAGATGCAGTCAGCGCCGGTTTCGGGATAAAGGGTAAGCTGGGAACGGATGTCTCCACACTGATGGAGGAGGCAACTGAGGCCTCGTTCCCTGACCGATTCGAAGAGTTTCCTCTCACAGGGAAGGACCACCTCGCGATACAGATTAATTGGGATCAGCGTCACAGCCCCTTCCGGTATGGCAATACCATTGATGAGTCCCTGTTCAATGAGAGGCTCGAAGAAGGCGAAGGAAAGGCGGACACCCAGCTCACACAGTTCTCGAATGAATATCCTGTCCGTGACCACTTTCTCCCTGAGAAGGTTCCAGTCGCAGAGGATCATGGCCCAGGTGAAAGGTCCCCAAGAAGTGGCGCAGAGAAAGCGATCCGGAAGACGTTTTCTCAGAAGGCTAATCATTTCCACGAGCGCAAGGGTATGGGAAGATCCAGCGATATCTACCTCTTCGAGATTGCTTGCGTCCTCCGTCTTCTGGATAAGAGGAAAAGAGAGCAGAGGAGCCTGCTTCCCACGGAAGGCCAGTTCGCCCCCGATGGCTTCAGCTGGAAAGGTGTTGAGCCCTGAACCAGGGAAAACAATGTCTGTAGCTAATTCCCCGAGGAAATCAGCAAGGGTTTCCGCAAAGCGGCTTGGGTGTTTGTCCAGGTCCTCGATCTTCAATGCGGCCTGCCAGTATGCCCAAAGTCCACCTCCAAATAAAGCCCGAGGCAAGCGCTCGCTGCGCTCTCCTTGTAAAACCCGCTTGATAAATTCTAGCCTGTCCACCAATCCTCAATCTATTATCGACTTTAAGCACTTGATCAGCTTTGCTCGGTATAGTATAATTCATATGTCATGTGTATTGTTGTAAAAACAACGGGTTAGGGCGATTAGCTCAGTGGGAGAGCGCTGCCTTCACACGGCAGAGGTCGCTGGTTCGAAACCAGCATCGCCTACCATGTAAAATCAAGGGGTTAGCCATTTACGGCAACCCCTTGATTTTGGAAATTGTGCTCTTTTTGTGCACTTGCAGAGTTATGCAACTGAAAGGTGTTATCCAGAACACTAACGGCCTTAGACAAGTGCAGGCGATGAGGGAGTACGTGCAGAAATGATAACAAATTTGGTCGTGGCCAACGATATCGGCATTTGCCGCATCGGGGGTTACGCCATTGTTCGGCCCTCGCCAGCTCAATGAGGTTAATGAATACATAAGGTCAA
>DMNE01000272.1 GCA_003453735.1 Nitrospiraceae bacterium
TAATTCCACATTCGTGCCTATCTGTGTAGATCGTAAAATACATTTGACCCCCTATCGGCATTTAAAATTGACCCCCCAATAACCTATAATCTCCTTCCGAAAGGGGAAGGAGGGAATAAAGGGGTGATAAGCATGTATAAGTGGCAGCAGGTCAAGGCATTAAGAGCCCAAGGGGTATCAATCAAGAAGATAGCACGGAAATTAAAACTGTCGAAGAACACGGTCAGAAAATATCTGAGGAGCCCGGAGCCGCCGCAATTCAAAACCCGTGAATATGAAAAGCTTCTCGATCCATACGCTGAGCAGGTAACAACAATGCTGGAAAAACACTATATAGGGACAAGGATATTCAATGAACTGGTTCGGATAGGCTACACGGGATCGCTGTCGTCGGTGCATCGTTATATTGCCGATAAGCAAGAGGATGAAAAGATTAAGGCAAAGGTGACAACCAGGGTAGAGACAGACCCAGGGAAACAGATGCAATACGATTGGAAAGAGTGGGACTTGCCGGTTGAGGGGAAATTGCTAAAGATCTATCTTCATGAGGTAGTTCTGAGTTACAGTCGCAAAAAATATTATGCCAGCTCCCTGAGTATAACCTCGCAGGATGTAATAAGGGCTATCGCCGGCGCTATCGATTATTTCGGCGGCTTTGCAGATGAACTGGTAATCGATAATCCAAAACAGATGGTTATAACGCACAGGAAGAACGGCATCGTATGCTATAACGATGATTTTTTAAAAGTTTGCGGACTGTATGGCATACAACCCAATGCCTGCCGTAATTATCGTGCCCGGACAAAGGGCAAATCAGAAAGGCCGTTTTATTATTTGCAGGAGCACTTGCTGCGTGGTCTTGAAGTAAAGAGTCTGCCTGAATTTGATGGAAAACTTTCAGCGTTTACCGAACAGTACAATGCACGGCCCCACAGCGATCTTAACGAACCTCCGGATGAGAGATTCATGAGGGAGAAGCCTCTTCTGAAAGAAATTCCTCAGATAGATCCGGCAATACTTTATGACAAACCTGTGAGAAAAATCAGCAATGACGGATATATATCATGGGATGGTGCGCTCTATCCGGTCGCAATGAAATATGCCTTAAAGGATGTACGGGTAGATTCCGAATTTAACAAAATGATCAGGGTCTACGACCTGGGCGGCCAATTGATTGCAGAACATAGTGTTCGGCTTTTCGATAAAGCGATTCGTCCGGTGCATCCCGAGCATGATGAAATCAATAATGCCTATGCGAAGAAAAAGGAAACCTATCGTGCTGAAACAGTCAAAAAGTTCATCGAAACCTTTCCACAATTAGGGGATCTCTATGTAGCGGGTCTCAGAACCGCCGTGACCGCCAATCTGTATTTTCATATTGCCGAGATCATGAAATATACCCTTGTTTACAACACTGCTGACGTGGCAGCGGTACTTTCCGAGTGCATGGAAATCGGCGCATATCATAAAAACAGCGTGAAGCGGCTTCTGCAGAGCAGGGAACCCCAAAAACAATCATTGGAAATTCTCCATAAGCCCTGCATCATCCCCTCTGCCGATATCAGAAGGCCCTTATCTGATTATAAGGTGGAGGCTGCACTATGAGCGAAGAACTATACAACCAGATAGACGGCCATTTGAGGGTATTGAAATTCAAAGGGATGATTCCAATGTATCGGGAGCTGTCAGCTCGCGCTGCAGCCGGCAATCTCCTGTATGAAGAATATTTAGCGTTATTACTTGAAGAGGAGGTGAAGAGAAAGACGGAAGTTTCAGTAAAGACAAAGATTCAGTTGAGCCGGTTGCCGTACCAGAAGACATTGGAGGAGTTTGAATTCTCCTTTCAGCCGGCACTGAAAGAAAAGGAGGTGATTAAACTCAGCAGCCTGGACTTTATTGAGCAAAAAGAAAACGTGCTCTTTCTGGGACCTCCGGGCGTAGGGAAAACGCATCTTGCCGTAGGATTGGCGATGAAAGCCTGCATGGCAAGATACAGGGTACTGTTCACGACAGCACAAAAACTCATAGAGGAATTGGTGCTTTCAAAAAGAGACGGCAGTATCATGGAAAAACTGATGGCATATTCCCGGCTTCATCTTCTGATAATCGATGAGCTCGGATATATGCCGATAACCAGGGAACAGGCAAACCTTCTGTTTCAGCTTATTTCGATCAGATATGAAAAGGGCTCCATTATTCTTACAAGTAATTATAACTTCGATGAATGGGGCAAGGTGTTTGATGATAACGTGGTTGCATCCGCCATCATCGACAGACTGGTGCATCACGCAAATGTCTTCTATATCACCGGCGGCAGCTATAGGCTGAAAAATAAACTGAAGAAGGCAAAATAAAAAAACATCCGCTAACAGTGTCAAGCTTAAAAAGGGGGGATATGCAGATATGGGTTGGCTGAAAAAAATTGATTGTAGAGCTTCTGGCGAAGCCGATTTTCACTCAACTCATAGTTTTTCAGAAGGGGGTCACTTTTATTTGCGGAAAAGGGGTCAAAAGTCTTGACAATCTACACCTATCTGCTCCAATCTGCAATCTTGAGATGCTTGATCTGTTTGAATTCACTGGTATTATTCGTGACTAGGATAACGCTAAGGCTCAAGGCATGTGCTCCTATCAGCATGTCCATGGAACCAATGGGCTTGCCCTCTTTTTCGAGTACTGTCCGCACTTTTCCATAAGTTTCAGCTGCCTTCTCGTCGAAATCTGCGATTTCGAGTGGTAGGATGAACTCATCCAGGGCTTGGCGATTTTTTTCGACTTGCTGGCTCTTTTCTACGCCAAACCTGAGTTCCGCAAGAGTGATAGAAGAAATGCCGATATCGCCAACAGAATGCGTCTTGAAGTGCCGAAGCACTTTCTCGGGCTTTTGCTTGATGAGATAGATGCAGATGTTTGTATCAAGCATATATTTCATCAAAAAGACTCCCTTTTGGGGCTCTTCGGCTGTTTCCGTTCTGACATGAAGTCGGGCGTGAACTTATCCAGACTCTTCAGTAGCATATTCCACGACTCTTTTGCAGGGATTAACATGACGACGTTACCGGACTTTTTGATGTATACATGGTCATCCTCAAACCTGAATTCCTTAGGAAGCCGGACCGCTTGGCTTTGACCATTTTGAAATAGTTTCGCTGTTTTCATAGAACACCTCCTGCTTAAGTATATACTAAATATATATATCTTGCAAGCCCTGAACAGCATCCTTGAATGCCGAAAGTTTGACAATTATGGTTGACATCGAGACCGCTAAAAACCGGGGGAGGTGCCGATTTCTATGATAGAATTTCTGTATGGAGGATTTCGAAGAGCCAGTAGTCTATCAGTTTAAGGTCTCCCTGCTCCATGTTAGTCCTTTGATCTGGCGCCGTATCTTGGTCAAGAGCAATATCACCATAGCCGATTTCCATCATATTCTTCAAATAGTTATGGAATGGTATAATGACCACCTCCATCAGTTTGTCATTTATGGGAAATCCTACGGAATTGCATACGATGGGGGAATGTCTTTTTCAGAAACACCACAGGCAGTAAGTTACCGGAAAGAAACACTTTACGGATAAGTCGATAAAATAACCAAGCTCACTTGCTGCCATGGAGCGCAGCGGAATAATAACGGTCAGGTACAGTACAGCGCCTTGTTGAACGGCTCTATTCACTCAATGACGGTTTTAACCTTTATCCAACAGCCACAATAGACGTCCCAAACCGTTGGTAAGTTCGATACCTGTTCCAACGAGCAAAACTTGCCCATCTTATGACTGAAGAAGGTTTCTTCGCAAAGTTCCAACTTCTCACACAACGCTCTAATCATTTTGTAATCGTATATTTTATGGGCATTAAAGGCTATGGAAGGAGCGCTTCTCGTTATTGTTGTAGTAAAAATCAATATGCCATTAGGTTTCAACACTCTAACCATCTCGTTGAATGCCTTCTTGTCAGCGTCTAAATCAAATTCATCGCCGAATCTTCCCAATCCGAAGTGCTCTAAGGCACACAAAGATACGATGGCATCGAACGAATTCGATGGGATGTTTAGTTGTTTTGCATCAGATGTAAGAACGATTTCATTGTCTAAAGAAGACTTCCTTTTTCGGACATCTAGGGTCGTTACTTTATAGCTTGCTAGCAGTCCCAGGAGGAAAATCCTATATGAACCTACATCCAAAATCGTTGTTGGATTTCTCTTTGAAAGGTTTCGTGTTGCAAACTCACACTCATAGTCAATATAGGACTGAGGATGGCTGCCGACATCGCATCTAAACTCTTGAAATACCTTAAATTCCTTGCTATTCCTACGCAGTTCATCCAACTGCCAATTGTATTGTTTCACAAAATCCTTAGGGACATGTTGCCCAGTACGAGATAGCCTGAGTCCTAGTAAGGAAAGCATTTTATTCACAGGATGCATATCACATTTCTCCTTTCAATACGGTGATATTTGGCCGTCCAAGATTGATTCTTTATGCCGCGTGCAACATTTTGGAGAAATAACCCGTTAATCACACCGAACTGACTATGAAAATTGCATCAAAAACCTTTCCTGCAATAAAAGCTCACTCTTTGGCAATACTATATCACAAACTGCAAATCTAAGAAATTGTGTTATCGAGTCTGGACTTTTTGTAGAAGATTACTCGAGGAAATCCACAGCTGTTGCTCTTTTTGATACCCGCTTGTTTGGAGGTACTCGATAGCTTAAAGATGATCCTAAAACTAAAATCATGAAGAAAGATTCAGGCAACGATCAGTATAAATTGTGAAGCTCTCGGATTGCCCCACTGTGCCTTGCCAAGAAGGCATTGAATCGAGACTTAAGCCGCCCTAAGAGTTCGCCGTTTTCCTCTCATGTTCCCGATCAGCCGCTCTTTTTTTGAGTCATCTGCCGTTTGTCAATTGCCCTCTGAAGGGTCATCGAATGCCCAAGGTACCGCCTTGAGTTATCATGAAAACCCCTGACTGCTGCAATTATTGTGCAGATCTAATGAGGCTCCTATATAACTATTCAATATAATTATCTAGAGTGGATTCGGTGGCCGGATGGTTTTGTCGGTTCCGGGATGAGGGGCAACGAAGCTGTGGACAACGCGGCCACCTGCCGTGAAGACATTGTACGTGTCAAAACCACAACTATGGGGGTGACTTGAGTCAATCAGCCACCCAGATAAAAGAAAGACCTTATGAGGGCCTTAACCGAGGAATTTCGACATTATAAGGGGCAAGTGACAATATATTGACAATTAGATCAGAACCTCCCCAGCCCTAAAGGGCGAGGGAGGTCTGTGGCGGCAGGAGTCACTCAGGGCTCTCTCAGAGAGACCTGTAGCATCCCCAGCCTTGAGTCCTACCCTGCGTGCGATCCAGCTGCACTACAGGAGTGAACTACTTACCACCCAACGCAGGAAACGGTTGAAGTTGGGAGCTTCGCGATTCGCAGACACCAGCGCACTTGCGGGTATAGCCCACAGAACGTATTACCGAGAATGCGCAGCAATCAGTTCAAAATTTTATGTACCTGACATTACCGGAAAATTTTAT
>DMNE01000337.1:0-623 GCA_003453735.1 Nitrospiraceae bacterium
GGGAGATGGAATTCAGGCGTTCCATGCCCATCATGCTTGCCAGGCCTATCTCCAAGGGCAGGGTGATCCGCTTTTCCACCTCTTCTGCTGATCTTCCCTCGTAGATAGAGACGATCTCCACAATAGGCGGAGAAGGATCAGGAAAAGCCTCAACATTGAGGTCTTTCACCAGAAAAAGGGATATCAGAAAACCGATGATCCCGAGAAGCAGAAAAATGAAATTATTATTCGTAATAAAGACAATCCATCTTCTCATGTTTTCTCCATCCCAATAGCAGATAAGAGAACTTCATCTCCCTCTTTTAACCCTTCTACAGCGATGAGTTTTTCTGATACATCGAAGGCGGGTTTGACCTCCTTAAGCTCATACTTCCCGCCAACGCTCAGGTATACACTGAATTTTCCATCCTTGTACAAAAGGGCCGTTTTGGGAACGACAGGCAATCTCCTTTTCCCGTTGACGATCCTTATCTTTAAAAACATGTTTTGCCTGAAGAGATTTTGATCGCCAATGATCCTGATATACGTCTTTATGGTTTTTGCGTCCGGATCCGAAGAGTCGCTTATGTAAGTAATCACCCCTTTGAAGGCGGCATTGGGAAAAATATCTGTATAAAAGATTA
>DMNE01000337.1:655-5393 GCA_003453735.1 Nitrospiraceae bacterium
ATATTACAGACCCATCAAGCGGCGATTTAACGACCTGCTTGTCAGTAAAACCGGATTCACCGGTCACGCCATAAATTTCCAGTTTCTTCTTTAATGCCTCGGATAGTGCTTTAAGCTGTTCATAGTTTGCCTCACTGGTCAGGAGGTCATTTTTGGTGATGGCTCCTACCTCAANNTTATAAACCCTCTCCGCCTGTTTCACCTGGGAAAGATTTGAAATGTAATTGGAGTAAGTGTCGCTGACGTCAGGACTTCTTATGGAAGCCAGAGGGGCTCCTTTTCTCACCCTGTCCCCTACTTTTACGAAGATGCTCTCTACAGTTCCTGCAAGATAAGCCGTTATCTTGGCGCTGCCTTCCAGGTCAGGTTGAATGCTGCCTGTGGCCTCGATGTAACTCGACACCTCCTGGGTGGATACTTTGTAGGTCTCGATTTTTTTGTACTCTGGGTCTTGTTTGGCCTCTTTAGAAGGTTCCTGGGTCTTGGTGCACCCGAATAGAAGGAAAATGACCGCAAACAGAGCCACTGCTCTTTTCATCTTATTTCTCCCGTATAGAGCTTTATCAGCTCCTGATTCAGCAGCATTTGGATCAGTCCCTGATTATATCTTGTTACAAAATCTCTGTAAGTCTTCCGCGCGTCCAAGAGGTCGAGAACGGTGATGCCTCCCAATGAAAAAGCGGCCTCGCTCTTGTTCAACAGATCCTCCACCTCTTTTTTCCGCGTCTTGTAAGCCTCAAAGATTTTCAATGATGCCTGGTAGTTATTGAGTGACTGTCTTATGTCGGATGTAATCTGCCGCTTCGTTTTTTTAATCTGTTCCTCAATCTGCTTGTATTCGGCATTCTTCTTGAGAATCTCGCCTTGATTTCTGTTGAAAAGGGGGAGAGGGAAGCTTATCTCTGCACCCACTCTCGGCCTGCTATCGGCGCCAAAGGCGTCGTATTCTCCTCCGACGGTGATATCGGGGATCGCTTGTGCCTTAGCAAGGGAGATACCCTTCTGGGCTGCCTCGCTCTGTTTTTGAAGGGAAAGAAGGTCATACCTGTTATTCAAAGCTGTTTCGATCAGACTGCCTTCGTCATACTCAGCAGGGGTTTCTTGCATCGTTAGTCTTGAGGGTTCCAACGTTATTTCACTGGCTACGAGAAAGTTAAAACTCTCAAGGTCTGCCCTGAACTGTTTTTCAAAGTTTGTTAAACCATTTTCGAGATCTATTCTGGCAATTTTAATCTTAGTATAATCGATGAGGGAGAGAAATCCGGCAGCGAATCGCCGCTCGGCGACTTCTTGGGTTTTATCAAACCTCCCCAGATCATACCCGGCAAACTCAACGTTTAACCGATCGAGTTGAAGGTTGTAGTAAACGGTATAGAAACCTATGATGAGGGTCCGGATGACGTCTTGATGAGACAGTTTGGTTGCTACAAGGGTTGCCGTCGCAGCCCCCTTTCTCAGTTTTCTTTTTCCGCCGAGTTCTATAAGCTGGTCGATCTTTGCCGTTAATTGTGTGTCATCGCTTCTCCGTGGGAGACCCTGTGTCTTAAGTCCGATGCCGCTGAGTGAGAGATTTGGATTCGGTAAGAGCTTGGCACCTACATAATCACCATATGCCTTATCTATTTCGTACTTGTTTATCAAAATGTCATAATTATTTTTGTAAAAAAGCTCTAAAGCCTGTCCGAGACTTATCTCCTCGCCTCTAACAGCAATAACTCCTAAGAAAAATGATGCGAATACGAAAAAAATTACGAAAAATTGAAGCCTGTTAACTTGAACGGGGTCGAAAAAGATCTTCTTGAAATATCCTTTAGTGATTGGAAAGATCATAAAATACCTCTTGGCTAATTTTTAAATGCATTCGGGCGCTGGCCGAGAACTGGGGGTGTTGTTTTCGCCTCTTCGCCTTAGTCGTTTTCTTTGCTTGAAATCGAAGAGATTGAGAAAAAGGGAATTACATCCTAAACGGCTTAGAAGAATTTATGATCTACTTTCCCTTTTTGGTATAATTCTTACTTGTTGTCAAGGGCTTTCCATACTCCACTCCCCAGGGTAATTGCAATTACGATTGGCATTACAATGATTGTTTACCCAAAACAGCGATACTGACAATCGAGGAAGAAGTAAATAAGGGGAACCACGTATTTTCCGAGGGGAAATACTGTATATTAGGGCACTTCCCCCTTCAAACGACATGGCTCTCCACCCTATCAGGTAGTTTTCTGTTCCCTTAATCTTCAAAACACCCACGCCACTGTCGACTCCAAACAAAACAAGGCCACGATCATCTGTCCGGGAGGGTAGTCATATCGGTTGGCCAGTATAAAAACATTCGCCGGAGACTTATCTTGATATCGGGACCGCGGAAAATCCCGTTAGCTATCGCCATGAGGTTTGGCATTCTCCAATGAACGGACAGCTCTGACGAAGCCCCTGGCGCGCTCCCTTGCAGAGTATACCCTGGAGATTTCTTTTCCATGAGAGGGGTGATAATTGAATGGGAGCAAGACCGTGGGGTTGGAGGACCAATAGAGATCAAAATAGGCATAGGCATCGCGTGAATGTATGCGCATCATCAATTCGACGACCACCGCGGTGTCTGGTTCGTCGGGATTGGGCAGGCGCCAATCGGTATAGCCACCCAACCGTAAAGTCTTACAATAATTCTGGGCCTCTTCGAATCCAACCTCCTTCCCATTATCGCCCTTCTGCCACATTATTTTTCGCTTCGTGTCCGTAACCGTACCGTCTCCATTGTCCACAAACCTTTTCTCTGCGACAACAACGGGCGCCTTGTGCAGAGGCAGGAGGTGGACTCGAATCTCCTTCTGCTCCGCTGACTCAGGCGTGTGCGGCCAGCTAAGAAGGAGTGGTACAAAGGCTATGAACATGAGCGGGAATCGCAACACATTTTGCATTTCGGTATCCCCCTCTTGAACCTAAGTTTTGCGGGATGCCCGTGAGCCTTCGGGGAGAAGCTTGGCGATAGCCCAGGCAGCTCCGTAGAGCACGCCGAGGAGGACGACATCCGTCGGGCCTACGGGCAAATCGTATTGATATGAGACCCAGAAACCGAGGAACGCAACCACGCCACCGATCACTGAAGCCAATATTGTAAACTGGTGCATATTGCGCGCAAACAGGTGTGCCGTCAGTGCCGGGATCAGCAAGAATCCGAACGCGATCAGCGGACCGACACTGAGCACTGCCATCGAGACCGTCATGCCGATCAGTATATAGAGCAGCACGTCCCAGAAAACAACGTTCTTGCGAAGTGTAATGGCCGTCTCCCGGTCGAATGAGACAAGGAGCAACTCCTTGTAAAACAGTCCTAACGCTGCGAGGACGAGCGTAAGCGTTGCTGCTGTCAACGCAAGATCGAAATTGGAGATGGTGATAACCTCTCCTTTTAGCATATCAAGCCAGCCGATCTCGCCGTAAGGGTTTTTGGCCAGCAGCAAAATACTCAACGCGGCAGCCACGACGTATGCGGTGCCGAGTCGACCTTCCGGCTGGCCACGGCCGCGTCGTTCCAGAACGGCCAACACCAGGATCGCGGCCAGCGAGAATGTCATCGAGCCGGCAAAGGCGAGGGCGTGCGCGCTCTCTGAAGGATGACCCGTCAAACGGAATCCGAGCCACAAGGGAAGGGAGAGCGCAATGGCAACACCTGTCGAGGAAATCTGTGGCAGGGCCACGCCCATGAAGACCAGCCGGCGCATCACGAGAAAGACACCGACGAGCGGGCAAGCGAAGCCGATGAGCACGCTGGTATAAACCGAGTTACGCAGGAGAAAATCGGGCGAGAGAATCTGACGTAACGCTTCCATGTCAGCCGACCCCTATTTCAAAAATCTCCGCCATGCGTTCGGGCGTAAGCAGTTCTTCGGCAGCTCCTTGGAACACCTTGCCGTCGTGAAGCCAGATGACCTGCTGGGCATGCTCGCGAACCAACGCAAAGTCGTGCGTGACGAGCAGGACCGTAATCTCCCTTTCCTTGATGATCTGGGAAATGAAATCCAGTACCGCATGTGTCGCTGCGGGATCCACGCCCGCGGTGGGCTCGTCGAGCATCAGGACGTCAGGCCGTGTCGTCAGGGCCCGGGCGATAAGCACGCGTTGTTTCTGGCCCCCGGAAAGTTCGGCAAACCGCTTCTGGGCAAACTCCTCAGCACCCGCCGCGGCCAGGCATTCATGCGTGAAGGCACGCTCGGTTGGCGGGACAAAACGCCCAGGCCGGACCCGTCCGTACGTACCCATGAGGGCAACCTCGAACCCCGTTAGCAGGTAAATCGGATCGAACTGAATGGATTGAGGGACGTAACCGAACACGAGCGGGGCGCCTCCCGATGTGCCAGTGTCGATGCGGCCCGCAAGGGGTGGAAGCAGTCCAAGCAGTGTCTTGAGCAATGTCGATTTGCCCGAGCCATTCGCACCCAGAATGGCTGTGAAGCTGGCCCGGGAAATCGAGACTGAAATGCCAGACAGCACAGCCTGGCCATTGTACCCGATACTCAGATTGTCAAGTGTGATGAGGGCTTCCTTCATATATTTGATACGTCGGGGCGATCAGAGCGCGGCGCGGACCAATCTCTCCCTCGTCTATTTCCTGTTTTGTACGGCCTTGACCATCGTGTAAATGATGTAGTCCATCATTTTAATATATGTTTCCGTATTCGGCACGCCGCCAGGCATGATGGGCAGCGTTATCAGAGTTGCGCCGGTCTGTTCGGCGATG